>NZ_JBATWY010000058.1:0-64719 GCF_049672945.1 Haloferula sp.
CAACTCGCCCGCGAGAAAAGCCGGCCCGGAACAGCCGCGACGAGAGACCGAGTCCCCCGAGAAACCGCGCTGAGAGTTCTCAAAAAGGGCGGCCGCCTCGACTGGGCGACCTACCTTCGATGCCGCGTGCGCTATTTCACCGACGGCCTCGTCATCGGCAGCCGCGACTTTGTCGAACAGGCCTTTGCCGCCTGCCGAGATCATTTTTCAGCCACCCGCCGCCACGGTGCCCGACCGATGCGTGGAATCGAACTCGCACCCAAAGCCGAACGACTCTACGTCGCGAGGCAACTTCAGAAAGAAGTCGTGACTTAAGGAGCCTCGGCCTCTTCGGGCGGCATCATGCCCAAGGATCATGCCCGGTGGCTTGCCTCTCGAAGCCTCAACGAAACGCGACGAGAGGGTGGAATTGACAGCGCTGCGCACCGTCTATTCCAGTTTGCGGCCGTTGACCGGAATGAAATTCGGTCGTGAAACTCATAGTTGCTTTCAAACCCGTCTCACTTCGCTCGTCAGCGTTCTCGGCCCATTCCTGAAACGCCAAACCCCTGACCCCGCGTGCGGGATCAGGGGTTTGGCGGACAGGGTGGGATTCGAACCCACGGTGACATTGCTGCCACACACGCTTTCCAAGCGTGCTCATTCGACCACTCTGACACCTGTCCTTGGGTGGAGGCGCGGACCCTAGGGAAGCACCCCCAACCTTGGCAATGCGAATTTCGCGTAGAACCCAAGGAAATTCCCGAGGCTCCTCCCAGCCGTGCTTGAAACGGAAACCAAGCTGTCACTGCTGAGACAGGCTGTCCACATGAAGCGTGACAGCTTGTCCCAAACGACAGCTCAGGTGGTTCGACCCCAAGCTTGGGTTAAACTCTTTTATCTCTAATTATCAACGACTTGAATAACCTATAGATACTGGTGGCACACGCCCTGCGAAGTGATTTTCAGCAAATTGCGCCCAAAACTAACGCAACCCATCCAACCTCAACTACTCAAAGATTCATGTCCAAGATTCTCGGTATCGACCTCGGAACCACCAACTCCTGCATGGCTGTCATGGACGGCGGTGAACCAACGGTCCTCGAAAACTCTGAAGGTGCTCGCACCACTCCATCCGTCGTGGCTTTCACCAAGTCTGGCGAACGTCTCGTCGGTCAGGCCGCCAAACGCCAGGCCGTCACGAACCCGAAAAACACCATCTTCTCGGCGAAGCGCCTGATCGGTCGCAAGTTCTCGGAGCTTTCCGAGGCCGACAAGAAGATGCCTTACACCATCGTCGAAGCCTCAAATGGCGACGCCCACATCCAAGTGGAAGCCGGTGGTGAAACCAAAACTTACTCGCCGCAAGAGATCGCGGCCATGGTCCTCGGCAAGCTCAAGGCCGACGCTGAAGCCAAGCTCGGTGAAACCATCACCGATGCGGTGATCACCGTTCCTGCCTACTTCAACGACTCCCAGCGGAACGCCACCAAGGCTGCAGGCGAAATCGCCGGCCTCAACGTTCGCCGCATCATCAACGAACCGACCGCCGCAGCGCTCGCTTACGGCCTCGATAAGAAGTCGGACGAAAAAATCGCGGTTTACGACCTCGGTGGTGGTACTTTCGATATCTCCGTCCTCGAAATCGGTGACGGTGTCTTCGAAGTGCTCGCAACCGACGGTGACACTCAACTCGGTGGTGACGACTGGGACAACACGCTCATTCAGTGGATCGTCGATGAATTCAAAAAGGACCAAGGTGTCGATCTTTCCGGTCAACCCGATGCTCTTCAGCGGATCAAGGAAGAAGCCGAGAAAGCCAAGATCGCGCTTTCCTCGACCCAGTCCTACGACATCAGCCTTCCGTTCATCACAGCCGATCAGAACGGTCCGAAGCACATTCAGCTTTCGCTCAGCCGTTCGAAACTCGAGCAGCTGACCGATGGTCTTTTCGAACGCACCAAAAAGCCGGTCACCGACTGTCTCAAGGAAGCCGGTGTCAGCTCCTCGGAGATCAACGAGCTGGTGCTCGTGGGCGGCATGACCCGCATGCCCAAGGTGTTCGAAACCGCCAAGGCCCTCGCTGGCAAGGAACCTCACCGCGGAGTGAATCCGGACGAAGTGGTTGCCATCGGTGCCTCGATTCAAGGCGGCGTGCTGCAGGGCGACGTCAAGGACGTGCTTCTTCTCGACGTCACCCCGCTCAGCCTTTCGATCGAAACCGAAGGCTCACGTGCCACTCCGATGATCGAGCGTAACACCACGATCCCGGCCAAGAAATCGCAGATCTTCTCGACTGCTTCGGACAATCAGCCTGCCGTCGATATTCGCATCTGCCAGGGAGAGCGCCCGATGTTCAACGACAACAAGCTGCTCGGAAACTTCCGTCTCGACGGCATCTCTGCCGCACGCCGCGGTGAGCCACAAATCGAAGTGACCTTCGACATCGATGCGAACGGTATCCTCCACGTCTCTGCCAAGGACAAGCAGTCCGGCAAGGAACAAAAGATCTCCATCCAGGGATCGTCCGGCCTTTCCAAGGAGGAAATCGAGAAGGCCAGGCAGGAAGCTGAAGCCCATGCCGAGGAGGACAAGATCCGCGTCGAAGCCGTCGACACCAAGAACAAGGCCGAGCAGTTGGTCTTCCAGGTCGAGAAACAAATTTCCGAACTTCCAGCGGAAGCACCGGAAGAAATCAAGGCCGGCATCCAAGCCAAGGTCGACGCACTCAAGGAAGCTCTCAAGAGCGATAACCTCGAGCAGATCAAGACGGCGACCAGCACACTGGAAGCCGCTCTTCAGGACCTTGCACAAGCCGCGCAAGCGGCGGCAGGAGCCGCTGGCGCAAACGGCGGTGCCGCAACGCCCGACGGTGAGATGCCCGAAGACTCCGAGTCCGACGAGCCGAAGAAGGCCAAGGGCAAGGTCGTGGACGCTGAAGTCGTCGACTGAATACTTTCCGCCCCGCGTGAGCGGGGCGGCATTCCAACCAACAAACAACACAAATAGACAACAAACACATGGCTAACATCCAACCACTCGGTCAACGCGTTCTGGTGAAGCGTCTCGCTGCCGAAGCCCTTTCCGCTGGCGGCATCGCCCTCCCGGACACCGCGCAGGAGAAACCCCAGGAAGCAGAAGTCGTCAGCCTCGGCACCGGCGGCAAGGACGACGATGGCAAGACCATCGAGTTCGCCGTCAAGGTCGGTGACAAGGTGCTGATCTCCAAGTACGGCGGCACTGAAGTCAAAGTCGGCGGAGAAGAACTGCTCATCATGTCGGAGTCCGACATCCTCGGCATCGTTTCCTGAGAAACAACCCATCAAACATTCAATCAATACCATTTAAACTATCATGGCCAAACAACTCCAATTCGACGAAGCCGCTCGTCACGCCCTGCTTCGTGGCGTCGAGAAAATCGCTAAAGCCGTCAAGGCCACCTTGGGACCAGCCGGTCGCAACGTGATCCTCGACAAGAAGTTCGGTTCCCCAACCATCACCAAGGACGGTGTCTCGGTTGCCAAGGAAATCGAACTCGAAGATCCTTACGAAAACATGGGTGCCCAACTCGTTCGCGAAGTCTCCTCGAAGACTTCCGACATTGCTGGTGACGGAACGACGACAGCCACCGTACTTGCGGAAGCCATCTACAAGGAAGGTCTTCGCAACGTGACTGCCGGCGCCAACCCGATCTCGCTCCAGCGCGGCATCATGAAGGCGACCGAGTCGATCGTCGCCAAACTCGCCGAGATCTCCAAGCAGGTCAACGACACCAAGGAAATCGCCCAGGTTGCCACCGTTTCGGCCAACTGGGACGAAACCATCGGCACCATCATTGCCGAGGCCATGGACAAGGTCGGCAAGGACGGCACCATCACCGTGGAAGAAGCCAAGGGCATCGAAACCACGCTCGACGTCGTCGAAGGCATGCAGTTCGACAAGGGTTACCTCTCCCCATACTTCGTGACCGATGCGGAGACCATGGAAGCCAACCTCGACAACGCCTACCTGCTTATCCACGAGAAGAAGATCTCGAACCTGAAGGACATGCTTCCTCTGCTCGAGAAGGTCGCCAAAACGGGTCGTCCTCTCATCGTGATCGCAGAAGATGTGGAAGGTGAAGCTCTTGCCACCCTCGTGGTGAACAAGCTCCGCGGCATCCTCAACATCGCTGCCGTCAAGGCACCTGGATTCGGCGATCGTCGCAAGGCGATGCTCGAAGATCTCGCCATCCTTACCGGCGGCAAGGTCATCACCGAGGACCTCGGCATCAAGCTCGACTCCGTTGAGCTCGACGACCTCGGCGAAGCCAAGCGCGTCACCATCACCAAGGAAGCCACCACCCTCGTTGAAGGTGCCGGCACTTCCGAAGCGATCACCGGCCGCGTCAACCAGATCCGCCGTCAGATCGAAGAAACCACCAGCGATTACGACCGCGAGAAGCTCCAGGAGCGTCTTGCCAAGCTCGCAGGCGGTGTGGCCGTCATCAACGTCGGTGCTGCCACCGAAACCGAGATGAAGGAGAAGAAGGCACGCGTTGAAGACGCTCTTCACGCGACCCGCGCAGCAGTGGAAGAAGGCATCGTCCCAGGTGGTGGCACCGCGCTCATCCGTGCGCTGAAGCTTTCGCTAGACAGCAGCGATGCGGATCTTGCCTCGAATGACGACGAACGCACCGGCATGGGCATTGTTGCCAAAGCCGTCGAAGCTCCGCTTCGCCAGCTTGCCGCAAACGCCGGCCGCGAAGGCGCGCTTATCGTCGAGAAGGTGAAGAACAATCCTGACGGTTTCGGCTACAACGTCGCCACCGACACCTACGAAGACCTCATCGCTTCCGGTGTGGTTGACCCGACCAAGGTGACCCGTTCTGCCCTGCAGAACGCGGCCTCGATCTCCGGTCTGCTCCTCACCACCGAATGCATCATCACCGATCTTCCGGAGAAGGAAGAAGCCGGTCACGGCCATGACCACGGTGGTGGCATGGGCGGCATGGGCGGCATGATGTAATCAGCCGCGTGACAACGTCGAGTTGTCACATCCAATCACGAAGCCGGACGGGAAACCGTCCGGCTTTTTCGTGCCCGTTTCCAAGGCTCAGCTATTCTCCTGCCCTGACTCGGAAGAACGCCCGTGTCTCACCAGCTGGCAGTTCCACGGTGATATCGGCACCTTCTCCAAGATGGCTCGAAAGCGTTTCCCAGCCGACCAGATCATCACACCATTCCACCGTGTAGAGGATCCCCTCAGAGCCAGGAAATGAGAGCATTCCGCCATCAAAACTCGTCCTGAAGACTGAGGCCCTATCCAAGGGATCCGAACCAAAGGCCAACTCGAAGTCATCCGTCTGACCGTCATTGTCGTCATCACCATCCTCGTCATCAGCGAGTCCGTCACCGTCATAATCGGAAACGAAAGTCACCATCAGATCGTCGATCGCCAGACCTTGCGGTGGCAGGCCAGGAAGCATCAAAGTCTGTCCGGCATTCACCGCTCCAGGACTGTGGGAGCCGGAAATCTTCTGCCAGGTGAAGTCCAATGAAGATCCTCCCGTTCCCACCAGACCAATGGCGTTCGTTCCGGCTTGATCGTTCGTCCCTTGTGATACGCCGACATCCATCGAGGTCATCCCGCTGGCCGGGCCATCGACGGCCATGAAGCTGCCCTCGTAGGAAAGGAAACTCGTCGCCACCCCTTCGACGACCAAGGCAAAACCATCCGGACTCCCGTTTTGGATGCCGGAAATCAGCTTCGAATACACCCGATGACCCGAGCTGGTGGTAGTTCCTAGTGTGAAGCTGTCGAGACCGTGACGAGCGCCCTCCGCGCCATTGTTTCCGTTATAGAAAACCAACTCCACCCCTGAAAGCTCTCCTGTAAACCCGGGACCGACGACAATCTCCACGAACTCCCCGACATCGTCACTGAAGTTGTCATAGTGGAACTCGTTGATGAAAACATCCGCTGGCAGAACACCCGATCCGGCCCCGGGTGAAATCGTGAAACGCAGGGAAAAGTCTTCACCCGGTGCGATTGCCAGTTGATCGACACGAACCAACTTCGATTCCACATAGGAGGCCGGTCCGCTGGGCAAATCCATCCGGGCATCAAATGACAGTGGGCCGAGTGGTGTCACGACGCCCTCCACTACGAGGTCGACCGTAATTCGATCGGCGCTGCCATTCATTGCAGAACGCCATTGCTCGGCCTGATACCCGATCTCGAGAATGCCTAGAGGATCCTCGGACTGGTTGATGAAATTGACATTCGCCACCAGCTCCCCTCCATCCGCCAGATACCCAAGCGAATCATCGCCGCCAACACCGTAGGAACGAGCTCCGCCGACTCCCGAGCTGCCGTCATCGCTTCCTTGCCATCCCGAAGTATTGGATGTCCAAGGGGCCGGATCCTGATTTCCTGCAAAGCCGTCAAAGGTCTCACTGATCGTTTCACCCGCCGCGGTGAAAACGTAGGGCCCGTCGGCATCCAGCACATTGAAGCCGGTCATGGCGGAATCGTAACCTGAGGAAGAGGCCTCAAAGATCACACTCCGAGTTCCATCAACGAGATAGTTTCTTGAAGTGCTGATGGTCGTGCTGGCGCTGCTCCCACCGACCGGAATCGTCACGACAGCATCCACTGGGAATGCGACGCCTGGATTGTCCGATGAAAACGTGATCTCCACCGGGGAAGCTGCCGTTCCGGGTAGTGTTGCCGTCAACTGCACCGAGGAGGCGGGACTGCCTTCGACAATCGAAGCCGACGAAACCGCAAGGCTCAGATCCGAGAAATCCTGATCGAGTTCGAAATCCGCGAACACCGCATAGTGATCGGATGCGATCGAAGAACTGTTGTCATTCAGAGGCGCACCCGATTTGGGAAGTCCTGTCGAGTTCGAGTCATCAAGAGACGATCGATAAATTTCGGCACCATAGGGCCGACCCGCCAAAGCTGGCGACACCAGGAAAAGATCAAGCGTCTGACCGAATTCAAAAGTCGCGGCTGAACCATTCAACTGCCTGGGGTCGAGCAGTGTCGGCACCAGACCCGAGAAATAGGACAGCATGTTGCCCGAAAAGGTGACCGGAAATGTAATGTCTGATCCCAGGACAAAGGTGTTCGGCAATCCGGACGGAGCCGAGGTATAAGTCCGGTTCGCTCCCGATGGGTTGAAGTCCCCAAGGAGAATGAAATTGTCCGATGCCTCGACACCCGTTTCATTGAAATATTTCACCAGCCGCTGCATTTCGATGGCTTTCCGAAAGCGGTCAGCCGTTCCCGTGCCTGCCTTGATGTGAGCGGAGATCAGCAGCGGGTCCCGGGAAGTTCCCGGCACATCGACCACGACCACCGGGCAGTGCCTTGCGATCTCCTTCGCACCGGGCGGAGACATGATCGAATCGGTGAATGAGAACGGGTAGCGCGACAGAAAGACGACACGGAGGCTCGAATCGAAGTTTCCTGAGTTCGACCCAATGAACCGATGAGGCAGACCGAGCTGGTTTCCCAGAGCCGCCACATCGCCCTCATTCCAGTCGGAGGTATGGACTTCCTGAAGTGCCACCACGTCGGCATCGATCCGTTCGAGAATCCTCGCGACACTGGTGAAATCCATCGAGCTTGGATTATCCAGAGCATAGTCCGGCCAACCGCTCGAATTGCGATGGGTCTCGATATTGAAGGTCACCACCCTCAAACCGACCGCTCCCAATGGGGCGGTCAGACCGAGCAAAATCGCCACAAGCCGCCACATGGCGGGACCGATACTCTGGAAAAGCAGACTCGTCGAATTTTCATTTCACCCTCGAATCACCAGAATCCTCCCGGTCCCTGCCCGCCGCCTTTCTCGGGCTGAGCTCCTCGCTTTCGCTCGAAGAACAAGGTGAATTCCTGCCGATTGTATGTCAGGTGGGTCACGGCGATCAATTTCAGCCAGCCGTTCACCGCCTGATCCAGCGCCGCCTTGAAGTGGTCATTGATCTCCACGTAGCTCTCGACGCCGGCGGTTTTCAGCGTGAAAACCACCAGACCTCCGGGCTTCAGGCTTTTCGAAAGCCGGATCACCTGCGCCAGCGCGACCCGGGTTTCGCCGTTCATGTCGCACAGCAGGGCATCGAAACTCGCACGCGACGACGGTTCGAATTCGGACACGTCGGCTTTGATGAAGTGTAGCCCCCGATGCTTGTCCAGTCGCTCATCCAATGGCGCTCGATCAATCGCCGTCACTTCGTAACCGCGCTCTAACAACTCTGAACTCATCCCGCCCGGACAGGCTCCGAGTTCAAGCCAGTGCCCCCCTTCTTCAGGGATCGGTCGATGAAGCGGCAGGTAGTGAAGTGCTTCCGCAATCTTGGCACCCGCCCGACTGATGGTGTGGTCGGCCTTCTGACTGATGAACTTCGTGCCGCCAGGATAGAATCCATTCGATGCCTGCGGGCTTTGAATTCCGCAGAACAAACCTTCTTTCCCTACCATGCAGAAGAGCGAGGGCTTCGTTGCATCTTGTTCTTCCACTGCGCGAAATCCCTTCGCCTCATCTCCGAAAATCTGCAAAGTGCGACCTCTCAGGTTCGCAGCCATCGCCTTGTAATAACCATCGCGCGCACTCGGATCGAGGATACCGATGAAGATCCCCTGCAGCCCCTTGTCGGCAAACTTGTCATGAAGGGTCTGGGCCGCCTTCTCGATGAAGCCTTCCATCTTCTGCGGGTTGCACGGCCAGGTGTGATCGAGGGGCAGATTCCAGCGGATGAAATGAGAGGCATCCGTGCCGTGCAGGCGCAAGGGGTTGCGGCATTGGATCAATGAGTATTCCTCACCCAGCGCCTTTACCTTCTTCGCCTCCAGGTCGCTGATGATCTCGTCCGTGAACGAAGCGAAGTGCTTCGAAATACGAATCAACCAAGGCGTTTCCGCACGAATCGGGGTGGGCTCACTCAAGACGGGCGGATTACCTAGCAAGGAGTGGAGATTTGCAATCCCCGACGGAGGCCACGCGCCCCAATCACCCCCTTTACCAAAAGACACCCACCCTCGGGAACTCCAAGTCCCCACTCCTTGGGAAAAAGCGGCCGCTCCCCTGTAAGCCGGATTCTGTTCCTCCCGCCTTTGCGGGATTCGACGATCATTTCTCTCCCCGCCGAAGCGGGAGCCCGCCGAAGCGAGCGGCGACTATTACCCGAGGGTTGGCGAGCGGGCAGCTCATCCTCTGTTCTGTCTTGCACCGCGCGGGGTTTACCGTGCCACCGTTGTTACCTTCGGCGCGGTGGGCTCTTACTCCACCATTTCAACCTTACCTGATCCCTTGCGGGCCATCGGCGGTGTGTTTTCTGCTGCACTTTCCGTCCCGGAGCTTTGAAACCCCGGTCCCTCGCTTTCACGAGGCACGCTGCCCTATGGTGTCCGGACTTTCCTCGACCTCTTCCCGAAGGAAAAAGCAGCGATCGCCCGGGGAGCGGCGCGCGAAAGCTAGCCTGCGCTCGCCACGATGCAAGACCTCTCTCCACCGTTCACTGGATGAAAAACACGTCCGAGAAGAAGCAAACCACCATCACCACCCCGACCAGGATCTTCACCACCAGCCCGGCCATCGTTCCGACCGCTGATCCGACCCCGGACACCATCGCCGGTTTGTGCTCCTGCTTGGCAAACATCGCCTCGAAAGCATAGGCACCCAGCAAGGGTCCGAGAATCAACCCAAAGGGCATGAAAAACATCCCGACAATCCCCCCGACAATCGCCCCACCGGATCCCCACTTGGTGCCACCAAACCACTTGGATCCCGCCGCCCCACTCACGAACTCGAATGTCTGGGAAGCCACCAACAACAACCCGATCACTCCAACCGTCCACCAGGAGAGCCCGGACTCCGCACCCAACAGCCAGCGATAAGCCACCGCGCCCATCAGGATCATCAGGTGACCCGGAATTACGGGCACCACACAGCCTGCCAAACCGACCACAAAGAGACAGATCGTCATCAGCCAGACACCTCCGGCGCCGACTTCATCCCATCCACCCCAACCGCCGATCGCTTCCCACATCGCCATTCGATTAACCCGAAATCCCGCCCTTTGCAGGTATAAAAGCCGCGCCTGTTCCCAATTCTGCCGCGTTCCAAGTTTGGACCGGAAATCCAATCGCATCCTCAAGGCAGCATGATAGGTTCACTGCCCATGGCCCATCATCAGGAAGTTTGGAAGACGGTTCGCTGGATCACCCTGCTGGCAGCAATCGTCATCATCGGCTACTTCGCCGTGAGACTCGTCGACCAGAGCGTCAAGGGCACCACCTCCGGCATCAGCGACGGCCTCGACAAGGTCCTGAGCGCTCTCACCAACTCCAATACCAGAATCGTCGAAGGACGTGCCGAAATCGTCGAACAAAATGAGATTAGCGAACTCTCACTGCTCGAACTCAAGATGTCGGCGACGCGCAGCTTCGAGAACGAGAGCTACGTGCTCAAATACCTCCCCGCCGGCACCAAGCAGCTCATCGCCCGTGGCGACTACCGGGTCACGGCGGGCTACAAGCTGAAACCGGGCGTCTCACTTGCCGTCGAAAACGGCGTGCCGGTCGCCCGCTTTCCCGAAGCCCAGATCCTCGGTGTCGAACTCATCGACTTCACCATCCTCAGTGAAAAAGACGGCTGGGCCAATGACATCACCGCTGCCGACCGCGCGACCCTGCTGCGCGAACTCCGCCAGCAAATGCGACAGGAAGCGGAAAGAAGCGGCGTGCTTGAAGTGGTCGACGCCGCCCTGCGCACCCGCATGAAGGATCTCATCGGCAGCGAACAAGTCCGCATCGAACACGAAGAACAACCCTGATCATGTTCGACGACATCTTCCACCAAGCGAGGTATAACGACATCAGCCAGCGTCAGTCCGACCTGAAAGGCGACACCACCAGCCTCGGCTACGAGATCAAACAACTGCGCCGTCTCGTCACCAAAATGGCCCTCGCCAATCAGGCCCTCTACGAACTCCTTCAGACCGAGACCGGCATCAGCGACGAAGCCCTGCGACGCAAGATCCGGGAAATCGACAAACGCGATGGGGCCGAGGACGGCAAGATCGTCGCCAGCCCCCTTCACTGCCCCAAGTGCCGAAACATGGTCACCGCAGGAGCACTCAAATGCCCGAACTGTCAGGCAACCATTGCCCCGAAGTATCCCTTCGAGCCCTGAGAGAAGCGAAGGCAGCCTGCTCGCCGTAGCTTCATGCGAAGAGCCATAAAAAAGCCCGGCACCCTCTCGGGAACCGGGCTTTTCAAAATCAATGGCAACTCAATGCTCGCGGCAGAATTGCTCAAAGCGCGTCAGACCTTCGTTCAGCACATCAAGCGTCGTGCAGTAGCTGAGACGAATCCCTTCATCGTATCCGAACGCAATGCCCGGAACGGCCGCCACCTTGTAGCGTGACAGCAGCTTGTCGCAGAGATTCTGGGACTTGATGCCGAGCTGGCCGGTGTAGACAAAGAAATAAAACGCACCTTTCGGCTCGACCACCCGCACGTTGTGGATCGCCTGCAGACGGGCCATCATGAACTGACGGCGGGTATCGTACTCAGCGCGCAAGTCACCGAGGAAAGCCTGGTCTCCCTGCAGCGCGGCGATACCGGCATACTGACAGAAGGAGGTGGCATTCGAAACCGTGTGACTCTGGATCTTGTCGATCGCCTCGGCAATCGCCGGAGGAGCTGCCGTGTATCCAAGACGCCAGCCGGTCATCGAGTAGGCCTTCGAGAAGCCATTGACGGTGATCGTCAGGTCGTAGAGCTCCTTGCTGAGCGAAGCGATCGAGACATGCTTCGCCTCGCCGTAGACGAGCTTTTCATAGATCTCATCGGAAAGGATCACGATGTCCTCGTAAAGCGCCACCTCACCGATCGCACGAAGCTCTTCCTCGGTATAAACGGCACCCGTCGGATTGGAAGGTGAGTTGAGAACCACCATCTTCGTCGCAGGCGTCATCGCTTCTTCGAACTGCTCAGGAGTCATTTTCCAGCCGTTCGATTCCTTGGTCTCGACAATCACCGGCTTGCCACCAGCGAGACGCACCATTTCCGGATAACTCACCCAGTAGGGAGATGGGATGATCACTTCGTCACCTTCCTCCACCATCGCGAGGATGGCATTGAAGCAGGCCATCTTGGCACCCGCCGTCACGCAGATTTGCTTGGCATCATACTCGAGATCGTTGTCAGCCATCAACTTGGCGGAAAGGGCGTTGCGAAGCTCGGGAATGCCGGCGGCAGGCGTGTATTTGGTGCGGCCTTCCTGGATGGCGACGATGCCGGCGGCCTTGATGTGATCCGGAGTATCGATGTCCGGTTCGCCGCCAGCCAGACCGTAGACTTCTTCGCCACGAGCGATCATGGCTTTGGCCTGATTGGTGACGGCGAGCGTGAGGGAAGGATTAACTTCGGCGATGCGAGATGAAATGGAGTCCATGAGAGAGCGTGATGTTTGAAATCGCCTGAAGCAGCGACAGTCCATGTTTGTCACCCCTCCCAGCGAAACGGGCCGCTTTTCTGCACCTCGCCCGCCATCGGCGCAAGTGAAATAGGCGCTTTGAAGGGCTGGGCGGAAATATCCTCACTCAATCGACCAAATCCTTCATCCAGCCACCCTTCGCGGTGACCCATTTCCCCTTCTTCACCACCGTTGGAAATCCAAATCCACTGCGGGCGCCCGCCTCGAAAACATCCCAAGCCTGAGTGGCTAGAATTCCCGACAAAATCAGGTCACCACCCGGTTTCAAGAGCTTGGCAATCACCGGAAATGCCTGAACCAGAACGGTTGAGAAGATGTTCGCCATCACCACATCGTACTTCTTTCCAGGCTTCCATTTCAGCACATCCAGCTCCTTGATCTCCACCCCTGACACCCCGCTCCGCGCGCAGTTCCGCTCGGCCACCGTGACGGCGAAGGGGTCGTAGTCGCAGGCAAAGATCGGGTCGGCACCCAGCTTTCCCGCCGCAATCGCCAGCAATCCCGTGCCACAGCCCAAGTCCGCACAGCTCCAGCCGCCCTCGCGCTCTCTCGCGGCGTCCACCAGCAAGCGCAGACAGGTCGAAGTTGTGGCATGATCCCCGGTGCCGAAAGCCATTTCCGGCGGAATACTCAGCACTTCCCTCCCGGGATACTGCTTCTCCAAGGCCTTCAAGGCCTTCGGCCGACCCTCCTGGGTCACCACGAATCGATCCCGGATCTTCAGCGGCGGCGGTACGGGGGCCGGCTTCATCCAATCCGTGCTCTTGAGCTGCTTCACCCGCCCGCCAAACCTTTCGACGATCGCCTCGGCATCCTTCTGCTTCTCACAAAAAACCTCCACCCGGAGCGTCTTGCCGCCCTTGAGCACATGGATCACCAGATTCGAATTCCCGCGGAAACGCTCTTCCCACGCATCGAGCCACTTGGACGCCGACAATTTTTCCCAAACCCACATGGCCGCATTTCCACACAGGCCCCCCGGCTTTCGCCATCAAAAAGTGCGAATGGTCCCTTCGGATGGCATCACTCCCGCCCCTGTTCCGCGAACGACTTCGCCGTCAGCTCCGCAAACAGCACCGCAAAGCCTGGCAAGATGCGCCGATGGATCAGGTCCACCCGCTCGGCATAGTGACCGAAACTGCTCTTCGCCGCATTCACGGTCATCTTCTGCAAGTCCGAAAGGGTCATGTCAAAGGCATCCACGGCGATCTCGAGTTCCTTCGACATTTCCGTGTCACTCATCAGGCGGTCGTCCGTATTCAAAAACACCCGGAAACCCGCCCGGAAGAATTTCGGGAAAGGATGATCCTCCACCGTCTTGCATGCGCCCGTGTGCACATTGCTCAACAAACACATTTCCAAAGGAACCCGGCGATCGAGAATGAACTGCGCGAGCTCACCCAGCTTCATCGTTCCATCGTTATTGAAGGTAATGTCATCTAGCAAGCGCGTCCCGTGACCAAGTCGGTGCGCCCCGCAGTACTGCAATGCCTGCCAGATCGACTCCGGCCCAAAGGCCTCGCCCGCGTGAATCGTGATCTTGAAATTGGCGCGACTGATTGCCTGAAACGCCGACAGATGGCGTTTCGGCGGATGGCCGTCCTCACCCCCCGCGAGGTCGAAACCCACCACTCCCTGATCCCGCCAACGAATCGCCAGCTCCGCGGCTTCCAGCGAGTCCGAACGATCCCGCATCGCGCAAATGATCAAACCCCAGGTCACCCCAAACGCCTTCCGCCCGCGCTCCAGTCCGGAGATCACGGTTTCCACAACCTCATCCTGGCTCAGGCCAGCCTGAGTATGGAAGACCGGCGCAAAACGCACCTCGGTATGAATCACCCCATCGTTGAACATGTCTTCGATGTACTCATACGCCACCCGCTCAAGACCCTCCTTCGTCTGCATCACCGCGATCGTGTGCGCAAAGCCCTCGAGGTATTCCAAAAGATTACCCCGCTGCGCCCCTCGATGAAACCACTTCGCCAACTCCCCGGGGTCTTCCGTCGGCAGCCCGGCATACTTCACTTCCCGAGAAAGCTCGATCACCGTCGATGGCCTCAATCCGCCATCCAAATGCTCATGCAGGAGCACTTTGGGCAGGCGCAGAAAATCCAGTTTCTCCACCAACTCACGTCCCGAGGGCAGACGCACTTCCGGCAGACTCGCTCGATACTGTTTTCCGATCATCCCCCATCATAGCAGATCGCATCCCATCCGGCTCCAATTTTCTTGCTGGACGCCCTCTTGCTCCGCGGCACCCATTCTGCTGAAATGCCGCTTATGGAGAAAATCACCACCCACGTCCTCGATACCGCCTCGGGCAAACCCGCTGTCGGGGTGAGGATCCGCCTGTTCCATGATGATTCCCCCCTCGCGGACTTCACCACCAATCACGACGGGCGCTGTGACTCTCCTCTCATTACCAATCCCGCCGCAGGACGCTACCAGCTCGTTTTTTCCGTCGGCGAATACTTCCGCGCCCAAGGAGTCGACTCACCCTTCCTCGACGAGGTTCCCATCCATTTCACCGTCAGTCCGGATCAGAGCTACCACATCCCGCTACTCTGCAGCCCCTGGTCCTACTCCACCTATCGTGGTAGCTGAGATGTCACCCGCCATCCAGAACGCCCTCACCCGGCTCGAGACCCTCGGCGCGATCTCCGACCAGCCCGATCATCTCGAGCGCACCTTCCTTTCACCCGCAAACCGGCGCGCCGCCGACCAGCTCCTCACTTGGATGCAAGAACTCGGCATGGCCACCTGCCACACCCGCGATGGCAGTATCCGCGGCATCTTTCCCGGCGAAGATCCTGAAGCACCGCCCCTCCTCATCGGCTCCCATTTCGACACCGTCATCAACGCCGGCAAATACGATGGCTCCCTCGGACTCATCTCCGCCCTTGCCGCTCTCGAAACCCTGCGCGCCGAAAACATCACCCTCCCCTTCCCCGTCCACGTGCTCGGTTTCTCCGACGAAGAAGGCATGCGTTTTCAATCCACCTACCTCGGCAGCCGCTGCATGACCGGTACCCTCGATGAGGCCACTCTCGGATTCACCGATGCGAAAGGTTGCTCCGTGGCTGAAGCCATCGACCGTGAAGGCTGGAGCGACCACTGCGAATGCGTCCAATACCTGCCGGGCCTCACCCGCGGCTACATCGAGCTCCACATCGAGCAGGGACGCATCCTCGAAGACGCCAACGAGCCCGCCTGCATCGTCTCCGGCATCGCGGGCCAGTCGCGGCTGTTCGTCACCATCGAAGGCCGTGCCGACCATGCCGGCACCACCCCCATGGACCTCCGCCGCGACGCCCTAACAGGCGCTGCCGAATGCATCCTCGAGGTCGAATCCATGGCCCGCGACGAAGCCGATCTCATCGCCACCGTTGGCAAGATCGACATCCGGCCAGGTGCCTCCAACTCCATTCCCCAAGCCGCCGCTTTCACCATCGACTTCCGCCATCCTGAGGATCCAAAACGCCACGCACTCCTTCAGCAACTCGAGGAAACATGCCGGGCCATCACCGAAAAACGTGAGCTCACCATCGATTGGAAGATCGTCCAGGAAAACGACGCCGTGCCCTGCGACTCCGAGCTCACCGAGCGACTCCTCGATGCCTTGGAAGCGACCACCCACACCCGCCGCATCATGCCAAGCGGCGCCGGTCACGATGGCGTCGCGATCTCCCGCGTCGCCCCGATCGGCATGATCTTCGTCCGCTGCCGCGATGGCCTTTCCCATCACCCCGACGAGTTCGCCACCCCGCAGGACATCGCCACCGGCATCGAAGTCCTCACCCGCTTCCTCCGTTCCCACGCCGCCACCTGATCTCCATGCACGACCTCTTCCTCCATGGCACCAACTCCAAAGGCCAACCCCACACCCTCGCCATCACCGACGGCCTCGTCAGCGACTTCGCCGAAAACATCACCGGCACCGCCCGCGAGGAAGTCGACCTCGGCGACGCCATGATCCTTCCCGGCTGGATCGATGCCCACGTCCACTTCAACGAACCCGGCCGCGCCGATTGGGAAGGCCTCCATACCGGCTCACTCGCCTTCGCCGTCGGTGGCGGCACCACCTTCATCGACATGCCGCTGAACTCGTCCCCACCGGTCACCACCGCCGAGGACTTCCTCAAAAAGCGCCGCATCGCCGAAGAAAAATCCCACCTCGACTTCGCCCTCTGGGGCGGCCTCACCCCCGACTCCATTCCCCATCTAACAGCCATGGCCGCCGAAGGTGCCATCGGCTTCAAGGCCTTCATGTGCCACTCCGGCCTCGACGAATTCCCCCACGCCGATGCCGACACCCTCCGCGCCGGCATGAGCATCGCCGCCGACCTCCAACTCCCCGTCGCCGTCCACGCCGAAATCGCACGCGACCTCCCCGTCCGCGGCACCGACATGGCCGCTTGGCTCACCTCACGACCCATCTCCTTCGAACTGGAAGCCATCACCCTCGCCATCGGTCTTGCTGCCGAAACCGGATGCGCCCTGCACATCGTCCACGTCACCTGCCCCGAAGGCATCGACCTCGTCACCGAAGCCAAATCGCGCGGCATCGACGTCACCGTCGAAACCTGCCCACACTACCTCCTTCTAACAGACACCGACGCCATCCGCATCGGAGCTGCCGCGAAGTGCGCTCCACCGCTCCGTCCTGCCTCCACGGTCGAAGCCCTCTGGCAACGTCTCCGCGACGGCTTCATCGACACCATCGGCTCCGACCATTCCCCCGCCCCACCCGAAATGAAGACCGGCGACGACCTCTTCAAAATCTGGGGCGGCATCGCCGGCATCCAGCATGGCTTCCCCCTCCTCCTCGATCGCTCCCTCGACCTCCTCCCCCAAACCAGCATCAACCCCGCCAAGCGCTTCCGCCTCCCCGGAAAAGGCCAGCTCGGCCCCGGCTACGACGCCGACTTCACCATCGTCAAAAAAGCACCCCACCCCATCACCGCCGACCAACTCCTCACCCGCCACCCCATCTCCCCCTACCTCGGTCAAACCCCCACCCACCAAATCCAAACCACCTACCTCCGCGGCCAGAAAGTCACCCCAAGCACCAAAGCCCATTTCATCAGACCCAAAACCAATACGGACCAAAATTAATAATACAAAAACATAATCCCTGCCTTTCATCCAATCCATCCCATCCATCCTGGTCCAAAATTTCCCCCATTGAGCCCCTCCAAAAACCACCTACCCTTCACCCAATGCACACCCGCACCGTCCTCGCCGACCGCCACGCCCTCATCGCCCCCGATGGCCACGTCCCCTCCGCCTTCCCCGGATGGGAAAACGCCACCGGCTTCGTCATCCTCTCCCCCGCGATGGGTGCCGACCTCTCCCAAATCCTCATCACGTTCGAATCCAATGAAGGGTCTGCCACTTTCCCTGCTGACGAACACGAACACGCCCTCTACATCGAAACCGGCAGCGCCACCATCGACATCGAAGACGGCGAATCCATCGCGCTCGCCACCACCGGCTTCATCTTCATCCCACCCTACACCGCCTTCACCCTCCACGGCGATGAAAGCACCCGCGTCACCCTTTTCCGCAAAGTCTACGAGCCTGACCCCAATCTCGGACTCCCCCCACTCATCCACGGTCTCGCCTCGGATGTCCCCGACGAACCCTTCCTCGGCCACGAACGCGCCCGCCTCCAAACGCTGCTCCCCATCGATCCACGCTACGACCTCGCGATCAACATCTTCACCTACCAACCCGGCGCCACCCTCCCCTTCGTCGAAACCCACATCATGGAACACGGACTGCTAATGCTCAGCGGCCAGGGCATCTACCGACTCGAAAACGCCTACTACCCCGTCGAAGCCGGCGACGCCATCTGGATGGCCCCCTACTGCCCCCAATGGTTCGCCGCCATCGGCGACACCCCCGCCTCCTACCTCTACTACAAAAACGTCCACCGCCTCCCGTGATTCATAAAACCAAAACGAGAACCACGGAATACACAGAATACACGGATTCCAAAGCAATGCAGAATTGTCTCCAAGGGGGCTATCACGAGAATTCATATCCCACTCAAAATCTGTGTCCATCAGCGTTCATCTGCGGTTAAATTCTTACTCTTAGCATACCATCTAACAAACTTTGCCAACCTCCATCTCCATCAACCGCAAGGAAGTCGACGTCTCCTCCGCCCCGCTCCACCAAAGCATCCTCGACTTCCTCCGCCAAAGCGGTCGCACCGGCTCAAAAGTCGGCTGCAACGAAGGCGACTGCGGAGCCTGCACCATCCTCCTGTTAGAACCCGAAGGCCCACCCCGCGCCATCAACGGCTGCCTCGCCCTCGTCCACTCCCTCGTCGGCCGCGAAATCATCACCGCCGAAGGCCTCGCTGATCACTCTTCCCTCCATCCCGCCCAGCAATCCATGGTCGATTGCCAGGGCTCCCAATGCGGCTACTGCACCCCCGGCATCATCTGCTCCATGGCCGAAGCCCAAGCCCGCGGCGTCACGGCAGACCCTTCCGCCGTCGCCGACCAACTCTGCGGAAACCTCTGCCGCTGCACCGGCTACCGCCCCATCCGCGACGCCGCCGCCGCCCTCTCTCAAAGTCCCACGCTAGCCAGCTCTTCACTGCTCACTGCTCACTGCTCACTCGGCACTTCTTCCTACTCCACCCCCACCACCATATCCGAAGCCCTCAAACTAAAGTCCGCCAACCCCGGAATAAACTTCATCGCCGGCGCCACCGAACTCGCCGTCCTCATCAACAAACGCCACCTCCGCCCCACCGCTCTCATCTCCCTCGAGCACATTCCCGAGCTCAAGCAGATCGAAAAAACCGACACCCACTGGCACCTCGGCGCCGCCACCGCCCTCACCGACATCGAAGCCGCCCTCGCTGGCGAGATTCCCGCCCTCGATCACCTGCTGCGGCTCTTCGCCTCGCGCCAGATCCGCCACCGCGCCACCATCGGCGGCAACCTCGTCACCGCCTCACCCATCGGCGACACCGCCCCGCTCCTCCTCGCCCTCGACGCCACCCTCACCCTCGAGTCGCCCGACGGAAAGCGCAGCGTCCTGTTAGAAAACTTCTTCACCGGCTACCGCAAAACCCTCCTCGCCGAGAACGAACTCCTCACCACCATCTCCATCCCGAGAAATCTCCCCGGCCGCACCGAGTTCTACAAAGTCTCCAAGCGCCGCGAGATGGACATCTCCACCGTCTCCGCCGCCATCCGCCTCGTCACCGATGAAGCCGGCCTCATCACCACCGCCCGCCTCGCCTACGGCGGCGTCGCCGCCACCCCCGCCCGCGCCTCCAAGACCGAACAAGCCCTCATCGGCCTCCCCAGCGCCGAAGCTTCCTCCGAGAAAATCCTCACCCTTCTCAGCAGCGAGTTCACCCCGCTCACCGACGTCCGCGCCACCGCCGAGCACCGCCAGCAACTCATTCCCTCTCTCTTCAGAAAGTATCTCGCCGGCTTCAGCGACTCCATCCCACGACCCACCGTCTCTGCCGATTCCCAGGACACCCCCCACCACGAATCCGCTATCGCCCACGTCACCGGCAGCGCCCTTTACACCCACGACATCGCCCTCAAACGCAAAGCCCTCGCCGTCTGGCCCGTCCTCTCCACCACCGCCCGCGCCACCGATCTCAGCATCGATACCTCCCGCGCCATCTCATCCCCCGGCGTCCACTGCATTCTAACAGCCGCCGACATCCCCGGCTCTAACAACACCGGCCCCGCCCGACACGACGAACCGCTCTTCGCCGAAAACGAAATCCACTACCACGGCCAACTCCTCGCCGCCGTCATCGCCGACACCGAAGAACAAGCCCGGCTCGCCGCCGAGCTCCTCGACATCCAGTTCACCAAACAAGCCCCCCTCCTCGGCATCGAAAACGCCATTGCCGCCGAGTCATTCCACACCGACCCCCATTTTCTCCAGCGCGGTGAAATCGACAGCGCTCTAACAGAATCACCACAAGTCCTCGAAGGCACCTTCCACATCGGCGGACAGGAGCAATTCTACCTCGAAACCCACGCCGCCCTCGCCGAACCCGATGGCGAAGGCGGGCTCCACATCACCTCCTCCACCCAGCACCCCAGCGAAACCCAGACCATCGTCGCCGAAGTCCTCGGCTGGCCGCGCCATCGCATCGTCGTCGAGTGCCCCCGCATGGGCGGCGGCTTCGGAGGAAAAGAAACCCAAGCCAACCCCTGGGCCGCCCTTTGCGCCATCGCCGCTCTCAAAACCGACAAACCCGTCGGCCTCCAACTCGACCGCGACCACGACATCTCCACCAGCGGCAAACGCCATCCCTTCTTCGCCAAATTCCGCATCGGCTACCACCCCGATGGCCAACTCCACGCCGCCGACATCCAGCTCTACTCCGACGGCGGCTGGTCCCTCGATCTCTCCCAACCCGTCAACGACCGCGCCCTCTTCCACCTCGACAACGCCTACTACATCCCCCACGTCCGCTTCCGTGGCCAGGTCTGCAAAACCAACGTCACCTCCCACACCGCCTTCCGCGGCTTCGGCGGCCCCCAGGGCATGCTCGTCATCGAGGAAATCATCGGCCGCATCGCCGCCAAACTCGGCCTCCCGCCCGAAGAAGTCCGCCGGCGCAACTTCTACCACGGCAGCGGCGAAACCAACACCACCCACTACGGCGAAGAAGTCGAAGACAACCGCCTCGCCCGCATCTGGGACGAACTACTAGAAACATCGGACTTCGCCGCCCGAAAAAAATCCATCGCCGCATGGAACCGCGCCAACCCGCACCAGCAACGCGGCATCGCCATCACCCCGGTCAAGTTCGGCATCAGCTTCACCCTCAAGCACTACAACCAGGCCGGCGCCCTCGTCCTCATCTACGCCGACGGCTCCATCCAGGTAAACCACGGCGGCACCGAAATGGGCCAGGGCCTCCATACCAAAATCCTCTCCGTCGCCATGCGCGAACTCGGCCTGCCCGCCGAGCGCATCCGGCTGATGCACACCCGCACCGACAAGGTCCCAAACACCTCCGCCACCGCCGCAAGCTCCGGCTCCGACCTCAACGGCATGGCCGTCGCCGATGCCTGCGCCCAACTCCGCAGCCGCCTCAATCCCCTCGCCGCCACCATCCTCGGCTGCACCGAGAGCGACATCACCTACGCCTACGGCCACGTCCACGGCGGAGGAAAAACCATCCCCTTCGAGGAACTCATCGCCAAAGCCTACACCGAGCGCATCCAGCTTTCCGCCGCCGGTTTCTACAAAACGCCCGACCTCCAATGGGACTGGTCGCAGCCCAACCCCAAAGGCAAACCCTTCCACTACTTCGCCTTCGGTGCCGCCGTCAGCGAAGTCGAACTCGACACCTTCACCGGCATGCACCACCTCCGCCGCGTCGACATCCTCCACGACGTCGGAAACTCGCTCGCCCCCGCCATCGATCGCGGCCAGATCGAAGGCGGCTTCGTCCAAGGCGCCGGCTGGCTGACCAGCGAAGAACTCATGTGGAATGACGACGGCGTCCTCCTCACCCACAGCGCCTCCACCTACGCCATCCCCACCATCTCCGACGCCCCCCTCGACTTCCGCGTCAATCTTCTAACAGACGCTGCCCAGCGCAGCACCATCCACGGCTCCAAAGCCGTCGGCGAACCCCCGCTCATGCTCGCCATCTCCGTCCGCGAAGCCCTCCGCGCCGCCGGAAAATTCACCCCTTAGCCTCAAGCCGCAGCAAACCACCGGCGGTACTTCCTTTCCCCGCGCTCACTGAGCAGGGAGTGAGGCGGAAAGTGATCGAGACCAATAGTTCAGCCGGAAGAGCAACCAAAAAGCTGGAGATCCAAACCGACCCGAACGGGGCTTCAAAGCTCAACGCCTGCCGTTCGTTCCCGTCCAGAACGAGTTTTTCTTGCCGCCGCGCTTGTCGAACCTTGCCATGTCCTCCTTGGTAATTTCGCCGACATGACCATCGTAGTAAGCGACTTGTGCCTTGTTGCCATGACGGTATGCCATCATCGGCGCATTGACCTTGCCTTCGACACCCTTCCAGTTGCTACGGCCGCTGTACTGAACAAGCCAGTTCACCGCGGTCACAAACGCAGCGGTCTGGGACGGTGAGGTCAACTCGGTCATCCGGTAGGAAGAATTAGCACCTGGCCCGCTCGAAGTGTAATCATCCTTCGAAATCATGCCGTAGCTTGCTTTGAGCGTATCATAACCGCTGGCCTTGGCCTTGTAAGCGATGGGATCAAGGTGCTTTGGGCTCACCCGGCTCTCCTGCCTGTTGCCGTCGGTCGGCTGATTCACCCCGACATAAAGATCGAGGAAATCGGAGTTCCGGTCCCACAGACCTCCTGTCTTCCCCTCCTCGTTTCTGGTAAAGCATGCAACGAAACGCCCGTTGTTGTCGCTCGCATAGAGGCCATTCGCCAGCTGAAGCTTACGAAGATTATCAGCGGAAATAGCCCGGTCAGCGGACGCTCTCATTCGGGATGTCCCGATAAAAACAAAGGCGGCGAGAACAATGACGATGACGATCGTGACCATGAGCTCGACCAGGGTAAAGCCGGACATGGAAGTCGTAGATGGGGTCTTGTTTAAATTGGGTTTCATGGGAACTTCAGCGTTGGTGTAGTAGGTTCGGACGGTAAAGAAAGGATTCTTAGCAAAGGCAAGAAGATCCCTCGATTTAGACGAAAATCAACAAAACCTTCCTAGTGCGACCTATCGGTTGCCGTCGGGGTGCCCTGTTTCTTCCGGTCGTTGGGGGCAGTTCCCGCAAATATTGCGAATACCGACCCTCAAGCGTCACGTTAAGGTGGATGAGCTCATTCTGTCTTGTCACGGGAATTCACTACAACGAATGATGGAGATTGGAGACGAGCAGCGCCTGACCCAAAAGAAGTGGCCAAAGGTGACGATTGGGGGGGTTAGCCGTGCTTGACGGCCTTATTGCTTGGCTCCTACGCCAACGGTTCCTCGATCAGAATCGTTGAGGTAAAGCGTTTCTCCCAGCAAAGCGCCGGATCGAAGCCGCCGATTTGGACTCTTGTCGGAGCGGGTTGGTCAAATGAATCGTTTAAGGCGTCACTGCCCGCCAACACCTCAACGGTCTCCATTGATCCGACTTTGATCAAGATGCGGAAACCGCCTCCTTGACTGTCGCTAGCTGACTGGCAGCATGGCGCCTAAGTCAAAAACCCGGTCAAATGAACGCACAGCATCTTCTATTCTCCTTCGCCATCGGTGTCGGCTCGCTGGTCCTCCTTGGTTGCGAAGACGAGAAAAAGCAGGCCGAAATTGACGAACTCACCGAACAGCTGGAGCTCACCACTCAGGATCTCAATTCGAGGAAGGAGCGGCTCCAGTCCCAGCAGGAAGAAACGGACGAGCTCGCCATTGAGAACAGCGAACTGAAGAGCGAACTCCGCAGTCTTAAGAGACGTGCCGAATCTGCGGAAAGCGAGCTCGAACGCCTCAAAGCCCGCGAGTTTGCCGCAAAAAATGTCAAAGAGCGGGAACCGACCAGCAGAGAAAAGCTCGAAGCCGCCAAGAAAACCGCCGCAGAGCAGCTCACCTCGGTAGTGACGATCAGCGGCGACCAAACCAGCGGATCCGGAACTTTGGTAGCTGCCGATGACAAAGTCTGGATCTACTTCCCCGCCAGCTTCGTCGGCGGCAATTCACGCTTTGAAATCGTGACTTCCGAGGGCGTCAAGCTGGATAAATTCGGCACCTTCGAAGTGGCCGCCGATGTCGACCTTGCCCGACTTGAAGTCAAGAACGAGGTTGAGGGTGCGCTGAGCAAGATGGGGCCGAGCGAATTGGAGTCCGGCTTGTCCGTGCTGGGGATCGGAGAGTCTGACACCATCGTTGAGAGTCGTGTCGCCGGAATAACAGCTGAGAAGCTGAGTAACGGTTCGCGCTTCAACCAATCCGCCCTCGGCACTCCGATTTTCACCGCAGAGTCCGCGGAGCTCCTAGGTATCGTGATCGCCGCCGGAAACGCCGAGCCATCCCTCTGGCCGCAACGTGTCAACAGCTACGAGACGCATGAGGCATGTCGGCTCGATCGTGCGATCAAGTGGACACCCATCCAGATCACCGACTTCATGGAGGAGGCGAAGACACTGGCCACCGCAGACCGCTTTACCCGCCTCGTCTTCGCCTTCGCCGCCACGCGGCCATCGAGCACCGGGATTGATACGAATGCTCAGGCGGGGCCATCCGTAGCAGTAAGTGAGATCTTGGAGCAAAACAAGCAGTTGGCGGCAGTACGCTCACTCTTTGAGGTCAACGAGTGGCTGAAGGAACGAGGTGAGCGCGCTGCCAAAGCCGATCTCAACCGTCGCATCTCGGGAGTCTACGATGACCTCCTCAGGACCTCGACGCGTCGCACCGCCAAACTGGCCGCGACAAGATTTTCGCCCTATCATGCGAAGGCTGCCACTCAGTCCCTTGAATGGCGTGAGGAATCCGAAAAGAAGCTTTCCGGAGTCGCCAAGTCCTTCGAGTAGTCGAGGTCGGACCTTGTCCGCCGCTTCAAGTGGAATAGACGGCGCACGAAGCTATGCAGAGCCACTCCATTGGCTCACGTTCCTGAGGTCACCAGAGAGTGGGAATGGTCCTGAACAGCCTGAGGCGGCCCGAGACACTATCACTTGACACCATCACCGGCCGAGTTCCTCTAATTCCAAAGCTGCGTTTCCGGAAAAAGGCACTATGATCGTCGACGAACGATCACGTTCTTCTCGCAAATATTGCCCCACTTAACGCCCTCTCCACCATGATCCGTTCAACCTTTCTCGCGGCTACCGCACTTGCTCATGTTTTCTTTCTTCCACCAAGCCTCCAAGCAGAGCCACTCAAGGCCACCTGTTGGAATATCGAGTGGTTCCCAGGAGGCTACCCCAATGCCTCCAAGAGGGACCAGACCAAGCAATTGAAAGGGGCATCGACCGTCCTCCAGAAACTCGCTCCCGACATCCTCCTCGCTCAGGAAGTTACCGACGAGAGGGCATTTGAGAAGCTCGCTACGGCAGTTCCCGAAATGAAGGTTCACGTCTTCAGCCAGTTCCTTGAGTCGGATGGCAAGACCGTCGGTCCTCAGCAATGCGCCATCGCTTCCACGCTCAAGGCCAACTCCGCCTGGTTCGAGGCCTTCGCCCCGACCGCCGACCTTCCCAATCTCCGACGCGGCTTCGCTTTCGCCGCCCTCGAGCATCCCGACGGCGGCCTGATGATGTTCTACTGCGTCCACCTCAAGAGCAACCGCGGCAGCGATACTCCTGAGGGCGCTCAGGATGTCGCCGATACCCGTGCCGAGTCGGTCCGCCAGATCATCGATCACAAAGCCGAGATGGAAAAAAAGTTCGCCGATCAGAAAATCATCGGCTGGGTCATCGCCGGAGATTTCAACACCAATCATGACGGCCAGTTCCCGGTATGCACGGTGGTCGCGGATTTTGAAAAAGCCGGCTTCCACAACACCTGGGGCAACACACCGAAAAAAGATCGCGCCACTTGGCGGAGTGATCCCGACCCGAATGATCGACGCTTCGAACCCACCACCTTTGACTACTTCATGACGACCGGTTTCAAGAAGGCGGATGCCGTCATGGTGCCCGACGTTCCGCGTGAGCTTTCTGATCACAATCCGATCATGCTGATGCTCTCACCCGAGTAAGCGGCAACGATACTCGTGGGACGAATCTCAATTCTCGTCGCCTATCCTCCACTTCGGGATTAGGATGATCCGATGACAATCGGCGTCCCGAAGGAGATCAAGGTTCAGGAGCATCGCGTCAGCGTGATTCCTTCAGCAGCGGGCGAGCTCGTCCGGCGAGGCCATCGCGTGGTCGTCGAGACCGGTGCCGGCGAGGGCTCCAGCTATCCCGACGCCCTCTACGAAGCGGCTGGTGCCGAGCTTCTTCCCGATGCCGGAGCCGTCTTTGGAGAGGCCGCTTTGATCATCAAGGTCAAGGAGCCCCAGCCTGAGGAAATTGCGCGTCTGGGACCACAACACACTCTCTTCACTTACCTTCACCTCGCGGCTTCGAAGACACTGACCGAGTCGCTCATGACATCCGGCTGCACCGCCCTCGCCTACGAAACGCTCGAAATCAATCGCCGTCTCCCGCTTCTCGAACCGATGAGCGAGATCGCCGGACGCATGTCCTCCATTGTCGGCTCCTACCACCTCGCCAGACACCGCGGCGGGCGAGGCATCCTGCTCGGCGGAGTTCCCGGCGTGGCCCCAGGCCGCGTCATGGTGATCGGTGGCGGCAGCGCCGGCATCAATGCCGCGCGGGTCGCGGCAGGTATCGGTGCGGATGTCACCATCCTTGAAGTCGACATCGAACGCATGCGCTTTCTCGACATCACGATGGAAGGCGCGCACACCCTCTATTCCACCGAGGCGAACATCGCCGACCAGCTGCCTCGCGTCGATCTGATCATCGGGGCCGTCCTCGTTCCTGGAGCTGCCGCTCCGAAACTCATCACCCGCGAGATGCTGCGCCAGATGCAGCCGGGAGCCGTCTTCGTCGACATCGCCATCGATCAGGGTGGTTGCGCCGAGACAAGCCGCCCCACCACGCACGACGATCCCACTTTCTTCGAAGAGAACATCCTTCACTACTGCGTCGCCAACATGCCCGGCGCCTATGCGCGAACCGCCACCCAGGCGCTCAACAACGCCACCCACAAATGGATCACCATGCTCGCTGAGAACGGACTCGCCGCTTCCTGCAAAAGCCAACCGGAACTCATCTCTGCGATCAACATCCTCAACGGCAAGCTGACCAGTGTTCCCGTCGGCGCCGCACACGATCTACCTACCGCCGATCCTCTGGCCATGTTGGATAACGACTAAACCACCCAGCCCTGATACCGCCCGGGTGCAAGCTTCTGAACGGCCGCCATCGGATCCGTCGCTTCACGGATCATGTCGAAGGTAAACGGCATCAGCAACTCCGTCGCGAACTCCATCGGCTCCGGATCGGTCACCAGTTGATGCAGGAGGGCCGCGGCCACCGGATACCACTTCGCCGCCTCACCCTTCCACGCCACCTGAATCCTCTTGTTCGCGGCATCTTCCCCAGCACGGATGAACGCGATCTCCTGCCGTAGAATCTTCTCAAAGGATTCATGCGTGACCCGCCCATGCGCCACCTCAGCCCACAACTCCCAGCGCGAGCGCTCAGTGGTCGCCAGATCATCCATGATTCGGACAAAAACGCTCTCACCCTGGCCATTCGTCATCGTCGCCGGCAGCGCGACGCAGCCATTTCCGCACAACCAATCACAAACATACTGCAGCGCCTGAAACACGTTATATCGCACCTCCTCCGGATCATCGTTCGCAATGACATCCGAGACCTCGACACTGGCCGCCAACACACTGCGCAGGTAGCCCGGATCCTGCGGATCCAAACCCGCGGCATCTTCGGAAAAAACAAAATCTAACAGTGGTCCATGCTCGGCCTCATTCGGCACCAGCGCCTTGACCAGTTCGGTCACGACTTCCGGACCGCGACGCCAGGCTTCGACCATCGCCAGACCGGTCCGCACGAAGGCCGGATGCGCCACCCAGAAGCCATTGAGACCGCGCTTGAGCTGCGTCGTCACATCGCGCACATAGCCGACCATGCTGACTTCATACGACTTCTCGTTCCCCTCTTCAAAGAGCACCCCGTACATCCCGCCGATCCGGATCGCCCCCAGCGGCTCCAGTGCCCGCACTAGAATCCGATGCGACTCGCGAATGTGGTTGATCACGATATTCGGATCGGCCTTCACCGGAATCCGGTAGCGCGGATCGTGTTTGAACAAACGCGCGGCAGAGGCAAGGAAGTCATGCCATCCCAGACTCCCCCCGAGGAAATGCGGATGCAGCACCGCTGCGATCTCACGGATACGGAAAATCGCCCGCGGGTTCTCGAACACGATGAACAGCTTGATCGTTCCCAGCTCATAGCCGGGTTCCACCGCCTGAATCATCCGCTCGGCACGCTCAATCAAGTTCCGCAAGTAGCCAGCTTCCTCTTCGTTTTCCAGCTTCGGCACGTAGAATACCAAGGCCTCCTTCCGCGCCCGATTGTGCCACAGATGTGTCGCGAAATCATAAAGATGCAAGGGCAAGGGATTTCCATTCAGCAAGTGACTCCCATCCGGCAGAGCCAATCCGGGAATCCGCTTGATCGGTTTTGAAAGTCCCTCTTCATCCAACTCATAGGTCTTTCCCCGCTGCTGATCCTCAAAACGGATTGTCCCGTCAAAGCAAGCCATCAGGTTCTGACAGGCATCGAGGAAACTCGCCATGATCGGCGTCTTGGAATCCTCGTTGTCCGCACCCCAGCGCGGCACCTGACCCGCCGCCTCGACCAACTCCCTCACGATCGCCGGTTCGTCCGGACTGATCCGATTCAGCGCGTTCATCGCATTGATCGACATCTTCGCGGTATCCGGCGGACCAAACAAGGTCACCTGATCCCCGACGAGAAACTCCGGGATCTCCACCGGGGCCGCGGCTTCGGTTTGCTCCAAAGGTCCGACCACCACCCGCCCCGACTGGTCCTTCTCGCCAAGCACTGTCCGGTAGTGCGGCGAGGTGTAGTCGAGCTCTTCATTCTCCTTCACACAGGACAAGGTGACGCGATCCATGAACTCCCGATCACGCACCCGGCTCTCGAGCACATCCGCCAGCCTGCCTTTGACTTGGTCATACAAGTCACAGGCAAACTTCAGCGCCTCATCCGTCTCGACGTCCGGATAATGTTCCCGCAAACCGGCCGACACCCGCAGACCCTCGACCCCTGCGACGGCCTCCGCATCCGCCCACAGCATTTCCAAAAGCGACTCCGGCAGGTAGGCCGAGTAGGCGGGGATGTCTAACGGTTTCATGAAATCAGATCGTTGAACGTTTTCCGGAACCTAGGGCACCCGCACAGGAATGGAACCCGTCAGGCAAAAAACATTCCGTTTGGCACTCATCCCGCACTGTGCCCTGTTGAAATTATCTCGAATTCCTCGACCAATCTGCAAGCCTGACCGCTGCCGAACCACTCACCCGCCCTGCCCTCATGCCCATCGAACTCCCACCCTGTGATCACACGCCGTCCCCCTACTCCGGCCCTTCGAAAGCGGAATTACTGGAGCGTCGCAAGGCCGTCCTCAATCAAGGCATCTTCCTGCTCTACAAGGAGCCCTTCATGCCGGTCGAGGGCCACATGCAGTATCTCTGGGACGAGACCGGACGACGCTACCTCGACTGCTTTGGCGGCATCTGCACCGTCAGCGTCGGCCACTGCCACCCTGAAGTCACCGCCGCCCTCAGCGCTCAGGCCCAGCTCATCCAGCACGCCCCCACCTGCTACCTCCACCCCACCGTCGTCGAGTACGCGGAGAAACTCGCGGCCACCTTTCCCGACCCGCTCAATCGCGTCTACTTCGTCAATTCCGGGTCCGAAGCCAACGATCTCGCGATCCTCATGGCCCGCCTCCACACCGGTCACCACGAGATCCTTTCACTACGCAACTGCTACCACGGAGGAAATGCCGTCGGCATGGCACTCACCAGTCATCACACCTGGAAATACGCCGTGCCACCGATGCCCGGCTTCCAGCACCTGAAAGCACCCCACCCGGTCTGGGGGCCGATCCCCTACGATGCCCCCGATGCCGGCAAGCAGTATGCCGAAGAAGTCGCGGATCTGATCAAGTTCGGTACCAGCGGAAAGGTCGCCGCCTACATCGCCGAACCCATTCAAGGCGTCGGCGGAGCTGTTCCCTACCCCGCCGACTACCTCACCCATGCCTACGCCCACGTCCGCGAGGCCGGTGGCGTTTGCATCGCCGATGAAGTCCAGACCGGCTTCGGCCGCACTGGAACAAACTTCTGGGGTTTCCAGAACTACGAGGTCATCCCCGACATCGTCGTCATGGCCAAGTCCATCGGCAACGGCTTCCCCCTCGCCGCCGTCGTCACCACCGACGAGATCGCTTCCCACATGACCGGGCGGATCCACTTCAATACCTTTGGCGGCGACCCGCTCGCCATGGCCCAGGGCATGGCCACCCTCGACATCATGCTCCGCGACAACACCATGGCGCTCAGCAAAACAATCGGCGACCAGCTCATTGCCGGCCTCACTTTGCTGAAGGACAAGTATCCGGTCATCGCCGACGTCCGTGGCAGCGGTCTCATCCTCGGCGTTGAATTCGTCCAAGACGGCCAGCCTGCCAGCGCCTTCACCGCCGACTTCTTCGAGCGCTGCAAGGACCACGGTCTGATCGTCGGCAAGGGCGGCCTGCACGGCTCGGTCATCCGCCTCAAACCCCCCATGTGCCTCACCCCCGCCGACGCCGACTTCCTCATCGAAGTCTTTTCCGAAGTTCTTTCCGAACTTTCTTAACTCCCAATCCCAAGCCATGAATCCGCAGACCACCATCGACGAACTCAAAGACCTTCGTGAACTGACTGGCGACGAAAATGGCGCCCAGCGCGTGGCCTTTACCCCGATCTGGAGGACCGCTCGGAAGTGGCTGCAGGACAAACTCGAAGCCATTCCAGGATGCGAAGTCCACCGCGATGCCGCCGGCAATCTTTGGGGAACCCTGGCCGGAAAAAAGGACCGTGCCCTCGTCATTGGAGGTCATATCGATTCCGTGCCCAACGGAGGTTGGCTCGACGGCTGCCTCAACACCCTGTCCGGAGTCGCCATCCTCCGCCGCATTGCCGAGGAATATCCTGACGGCCCGCCGGTCACCGTAAGAGTCGTCGATTGGGCCGATGAAGAAGGCGCTCGTTTTGGAAAAAGCTTGTTCGGTTCGTCGGCCTGTTCCGGAAATCTCGACCTCGAGGAAGCGCGCGGACTCACCGACAAGGATGGCATTTCACTTCCAGATGCTCTGAAAAATGAGGGCATCGATTTGGACCAGGCGAAAAGCTGCGGCAAGGAACTTGCCAATGCCGCGGCCTATCAGGAATTGCACATCGAACAGGGCCCTGTCCTTCTCGATCTCGACCTGCCGCTCGGCGCAGTCCTGGGAACATTCGGAGTGGAGCGACACGCCATTCATTTTCACGGTCAGGCCGCGCACTCGGGAAGCACTCCCATGAATCGGAGAAAGGATGCCTTTTTAGCGGCGGCAAAAATGTCGCCTGAGATTTATGCCATCACCGATCGCGAAGGCGGCGTGTGTACGATTGGCTCCTGCAAGACCAAGCCCGGAATCGTGACCAGTGTCGTCGAGGATTGTGAGATCACCCTCGATCAGCGGCACCTCGATCGCGACGCACTCGCTCGCATGCTCAGTCAAGCCATGGAGGCCAGCGAACGTTTTGCAGCCGAGGCGGATGCAAGCGTCGAATGGAGCCGAATCTGGCATATCGAACCGATTCTTTTTGATTCCGAACTGATAGATCTCTGCGATGAGGCAATCACGGAAACAGTCGGAACGAGTCATCGTCTACCCTCCGGTCCCTTGCATGATGCTGCCGAAGCCGCGGCGGCAGGAGTGCCCACCATTATGATGTTTGTGCAAAGCCTCCATGGCATCAGTCACAATAAAATCGAGGACACCAAAGAGGAACACATTGCTCAATCCGTGGTCGCCTTCGACAAACTCGCCACGAAAATCATGGCGTGGATTGAGAAGTAGGCGACCGGAGCCGTATGCACTGATAGACCTAGCCGTCACCATGAGGTTCTCTTAGTCTCGAAACATGATCGAGTTCATCGATATCACCTTCCGCATGATCCACGTCGTGGCGGGAATCATGTGGATTGGCAACTCTCTCCTTTTCACCTGGTTCGAGCTCAACCTCCGCAAGAACCCCGAAGACGGAGAGACCTCGCTCGGTTCGATGAACATGCTCCACGGCGGCGGCATCTTCTTCCTCCAGAAAAGAATCATCAACCCCGAGGAACTCCCGCAGCGCCTGCACATCTTCAAGTGGCAATCCTACACCACTTGGATCAGTGGATTCATCCTGCTCGTCTCGCTCTTCTACACCCGCGGCGGCACCCTGCTCCTTGATCCCTCCAAGACGGATCTCCCGGCCTACATGGGTGCCGTCATCAGTCTGGGCTCCATCATCGGCGGCTGGATCTTCTACGATCTGATATGGCGCAGCCCACTGAAAAACAAGGAGTGGCTCGGACTCCTGATCTGCTTCGCCGCACTCATCGGCTACAGCTTCTGGCTCAACACGGTCTTCAACGGCCGCGCCGTCTACCTGCAGATGGGCGCCATGCTCGGCACCATGATGAGCGCCAATGTCTTCTTCCACATCATGACCAATCAGGCCAAGATGATGGCCGCGCTCCTCGAGGGAAAACCCCACGACCTGAACCTCGGCAAGCAGGCGAAGATCCGTTCCACCCACAACCACTACATCACCTTTCCAGTCATCTTCCTGATGCTCAGCGCCCACTTCCCGGCCACCTACGGAAGCGCTTGGAACATCCCCATCGCCGCAGTGATCATCATCACGCTGGCCATCATCAAGCACCTGATGAACTGCTACCACTCGCTCCGCCGCTGGAAGGAACTCCTCGCCCTGACCTTCCTGTTAGGCTCCGGCATCGTCTACCTCCTCATCTCCGGCGCGAAGGCGAACAGCGCCGCAACCGCCGCGCCGCTCAGCCCACAAGCAGAGGCCGGCGCCAACGTCTTCACCACCATGGGCTGCCAGGCCTGCCACCTCCCCCAGGACGGTGCCATCGCCCCCACCCTCTACGGTCTCGTCGGTCGCGAAAGGGAGTTCGTCGATGGGTCGAAGCTTACCGCCGACGAAAGCTACATCCGCGAATCGATTGCGAATTCCACCGCCAAGGTCGTCAAAGGATACGCCCCGGCCATGCCTCCCTACGCCAACGTTCTAACCGACGAACAACTGGATGAGCTGATCGCCTACATCCAGTCACTCAGCCCCTAACCCCTCATTGATGTGACCCCCGGCCAATTGTTCCGCAAAGCGCTCCACTCCGAGCGCCCCCTGCAGCTGCCCGGCGTCATCAATGCCTACGCCGCGATCCTCGCCAAAGACGCTGGATTTCAAGCGCTCTATCTCTCCGGTGCGGGCGTCGCCAATGCCTCCTACGGCCTCCCCGACCTCGGCAAAACCACTCTCGACCACGTCCTCGAAGACGTCCGACGCATCACTTCCGCCTGCGATCTTCCCCTCCTCGTCGATGCCGATACCGGCTGGGACGATCCCGGGAAATCCATCGCCGCCATCGAGCAAGCCGGTGCCGCCGGATGCCACCTCGAAGACCAGACCGAAGCCAAACGCTGCGGCCATCGACCCAACAAACAGGTCGTCACCACCGAAGTCATGTGCGACCGCCTTAAGGCCGCCGTCGACGCACGCTGCGATGAAAGCTTCGTCATCATGGCTCGCACCGACGCCGTCGCCCCCGAAGGCCTGCCATCCGCCATCGACCGCTGCCAAGCCTACCTCGACGCCGGCGCCGACATGATTTTCTGCGAAGCACTCGGCTCTCTCGACGACTACCGCACGGTCACCGCCGCTCTCGATACTCCGGTCCTCGCCAACATCACCGAATTTGGAAAGACCCCGCTCTTCACCCTCGAAGAACTCGAGAACGCCGGCATCGCCATTGCGCTCTACCCACTCAGCGCCTTTCGTGCGATGAGCAAGGCCGCGATGGAAGTCTACACCAAGCTCCGCAGCCACGGCACCCAGCAAGCGTCCATCGATCAAATGCAAACCCGCGACGAGCTTTACCAGCACCTCCGCTATCACGAACACGAAGCTGATCAGGACAGCACTCACAAAAACAACCCATCATCATGAGCAACTCGAACACCAGGGGACTCGCCGGCGTCGTCGCCGGCACCACCCACATCTGCACCGTCGGCAAGCAAGGCACCGGCCTCACCTACTTCGGCTACGGCATCAACGACCTCTGCGATCACTGCACCTTCGACGAAGTCGCCTACCTCCTCCTCCACGCCGAACTCCCCAATGCCGACCAACTCGCCGAATTCAAATCCCATCTCCATGCAGCTCGCGAGCTCCCCGAAGATCTGAAAACCACGCTCGCCGCCATTCCCGCCGACACCCACCCGATGGATGTCCTGCGTACCGGCTGCTCGATGCTCGGCTGCCTCGAACCTGAATCTAACAGCAATCCCGGACGCGCCGTCGGCCTGCGCCTGCTCGCCGCCTTTCCCAGCATCCTCTGCTACTGGTACCACATCTCCCACCACGGCAAAGCCATCCACCTCGATACCGGCGAAGACTCGCTTGCCGCCCACTTCCTCCATCTGCTCAAACAACAGTCACCCGACCCGCTCGAAACCAAGGTCCTCGACACCTCGCTGATCCTCTACGCCGAGCATGAGTTCAACGCCTCCACCTTCACCGCCCGCGTCGTGACCTCGACCCTCAGCGATGTCTACTCGGCGATCTGTGCCGCCATCGGCGCTCTCCGCGGTCCCCTGCACGGCGGAGCCAACGAAGCCGCCATGGAACTGATCGAAAAATTCTCCTCACCCGACGAAGCCGAGGCCGGCATCATGGAAATGCTCGCCAAGAAGTCCCTCATCATGGGCTTTGGCCACCGCGTCTACACCGAGTCCGATCCCCGCTCGGAGGTCATTCAGGCGCTTGCGAAAGACCTGGCGACGAAGACCGGCGATACCGTCGTCTACCCCGTCTCCGAACGGATCCACGCCGTCATGAAACGTGAAAAGAACCTCTTCCCCAACGCCGACTTCTACAGCGCCTCGGCCTACCACTTCTGCGGCATTCCGACGCCCATGTTCACTCCCATCTTCGTCCTCTCCCGCGTCACCGGCTGGCTCGCCCATATCTACGAACAGCGCGAGGACAACCGCCTCATTCGCCCAACCGCCGACTACATCGGACCCGACACCCGATCGGTCGCACCCCTCAACGAACGCTGATCATGTCCGCACCTCCCTCGAACATCCGCCCGGATCCCGACCCACTTTTCTGCGAAATCGCCGACTATATTCTCGAGACACCCATCACCAGCAGTGAAGCCCTCGAAACCGCACACCACTGCTTGTTGGACAGTCTCGGTTGCGCCTTTCAAGCTCTCACTTTCCCCGCCTGTGTCCACCGTCTAGGCCCGGTCGTCCCCGGTGCCACCATGAGCCAGGGAGCCCGCGTCCCCGGCACCCGCTTCGAACTCGATCCGGTCCGCGCCGCCTTCAACCTCGGCACGATGATCCGCTGGCTGGATTTCAATGACACCTGGCTCGCCGCGGAATGGGGCCACCCCTCCGACAACCTCGGCGGCATCCTCATGCTCGCCGACTTCCTCAATCGACAGGGCACGCATCAGTTTACTGTTAGAGACATCCTCATTGCAGCCATCAAGGCACACGAGATCCAAGGCGTCCTCGCGCTCGAAAACAGCTTCAACCGCGTCGGGCTCGATCACGTCCTGCTCGTCCGCATCGCCACCACCGCCGTCACCGCCGGCATGCTTGGCGCCAACCGCGATCAGATCATCAACGCCCTCTCCAATGCCTGGATCGACGGCGGCGCCCTGCGCACCTACCGCCATTCACCGAATACCGGCCCCCGCAAATCCTGGGCCGCCGGCGACGCCACCAGCCGCGGCGTCTGGCATGCCCTGATGGCAGTCCAAGGTGAACCCGGCTACCCCTCCGCCATCACCGCCAAAGGCTGGGGCTTCGGCGACGTCCTCTTCGAAGGCAAACCCATCACCCTCTCCCAACCACTGGGCAGCTACGTCATGGAAAAGATCCTCTTCAAGATCTCCTTCCCCGCCGAATTCCACGCCCAAACCGCCGTCGAGGCTGCGGTGACACTCCATCCGGAAATCATCAACCGTCTCGACGGCATCGCCCGCATCCACCTCGACACCCACGAAAGCGCCGTGCGCATCATCGACAAGTCCGGCCCCCTCCACAACCCGGCTGATCGCGATCATTGCCTCCAGTACATGGTCGCCATCGGCTTGCTGAAAGGCGACCTCCTCGCCGAAGACTACGAAGACCAGGTCGCCGCCGATCCCCGCATCGATCAACTTCGCGGACTCATGGAAGTCACCGAGAATCCCGATTACACCCGCGCCTACCTCAACCCCGACGAACGCTCCATCGCCAACGCCATTCAGATTCATTTCAAAGACGGCACCTGCACCGAGCGCATCGAAGTCCTCTACCCCATCGGCCACCAACGCCGCCGCAAGGACGGCATCCCGCTGCTCATGGGGAAATTCGAAACCAACCTTCTCCGCATCTTCCCCGAAGCCCGCGCCAAGGAAATCTACGCAACCTGCGAAAGCCAAGAAAACCTCGCCAAGCTCCCTGTCGACTCGTTCATCAACTCATTCGTCGACTTGTAGGAGCTCCCCATGCCAATGGAGCAAACGACACGCCCGGATAGGGACGGTCGGTAACGATTGGACACAGTCGATTGTGGAACGTCATTTCCGTCCAAACAACCGACCCAGCAATCCAAGCGGCTTTCGCACCGGCGGAGGCTGAATACTTCGGAGAATGAAAGGCGCCCGATTCTCCGTATCGAAGAGCCAAGTCTCGAGGGTCTCGCGCCAAGACTCAAAGAGTGCCTCAGGACCCCGCGCCGTTAATACGGAAAAGTCGTTGTCCGAGATTCGAATCATCCCGAGCAGATGAACTTTCTGTCCCTTCAGAGGGAGAAACGCCAGGTCATTGAGCAGAAATGGAGGAATGAGAAGGACTCGCTTACCCCAGTAGGGATGATACTCCTGCGGGAGTTCAATCACATGGTAATAATTGATCCCCGTTTGCTGAAGAAATGGATAAAGGGAAGCATACCTCATCACCATTGAGATCGATCCAGGGGAATTGATGTCGTGGTCGTAATCCCCTCTCGCCGTGCAGGCGACCAACTCTACCCGAATTGACGAGCCGTCTCTCAGAATGGTGGGGAAGTCCGACATCCCGCTTGTCACATAGCAGGTAAATGGTCTGTCTACCGTGGCAGGATATCGATGAAGGTCGATATGAGGGAGTCCTAGTGCCGGGTGATAAGTGAAGTCTGGCTCACCAAGGACGCTCCCGACCGCCGTCAACCTCTCTTCGTCGTAGTCGACCGGAACGGTCGGATGAATCGGTCCACCCGCGTCGTAATAGGTCGGGTGCCCTCTTTTTGCAGGGACACCGGTTCCGTCTTCAATGTGCGACAACAGTTCGGCTTCGGTCATAATCTTGATACCCAATTTTGCATTCTACCGATCAATGGTGGACTAGGGAATCTAGAGGAAGGAACCCCCTGAACTTCATCGATCACATCCACCTGCCGCCGGCAGCTCATGGTAACGAAGAATTCACCGTTTGATTTCCCTACCTAAAAATGCGTCGGCTTGCGCTTTAGATATTCCCCGCGACCCAGCGTCCCGACAAACTCCCCATCGCGCACCGCGACTTCCCCGCGCACCGTGACGAGGCTTGGCCGTCCTTCGATCGCCACCCCTTCGAAGCCGGAGTAGTCCGTGTTCATTGTCTGCGTCTCGACCGAAATCGTCCCGCGATAGTCCGGATCATAAACGACCAGGACCGCATCGCTTCCCACCGCGATCTCTCCCTTGCGCGGATACAGACCGAAGATCTTGGCGGCTTCCGTACTGCCGACCTTGACCAAGGTTTGCAAGTCGATCTTCCCGGTCTTCACCCCCTCGGTGTAGAGCAGATTGATACGATCTTCGATGCTCGGGATCCCGTTCGGAATGAGAGTGAAGTTGGCAGCTTCTCCGCGCGGTGAGAAATCCGCATTCACCGCTTTGTCCGCATCCGGGTGACCCATGTGCTTCTGCGTTGCGAAGTCGAAGGGCGCGTGATCCGTCCCCACCGTACTGATGATTCCATCAGCTAGTCCCTGCCAAAGAATCGGCTGATGCTCCTTGTCGCGGATCGGCGGGCTCATCACCCACTTGGCACCTTCAAAGTCCGGTCGCTCGGCGTAGCTGCTGTCGAGAACAAGGTAGGGAATCACGGTTTCAATCCACGCATTCACTCCTCGTGCTTTCGCCTCGCTGATCGCCTGCACCGCCTCCGCGCAACTGGTGTGCACCACATAGACATGCGCGCCGGTGAGTTCCGCAAAGCTCATGAGGTGGTGGCAGCCCTCGGCCTCGACCTGCACCGGTCGTGAAGGCTCGTGCCACTCCGGACCCACCTTTCCTTCGGCCACCAGCTTCGCCTGCAGGGCGGAAACCAGATCCGCATTCTCACAGTGCGCCGTGACAATGACCCCGAGTTCCTTCGCCGTCTTGAGGGTTTGGTAGAGTTCGTTGTCATCGATCCCGAAGGCCCCTTTGTAGGCGAGGAAGACCTTGAAGGAAGCGACCCCCTCCTCTTCCACCGCCTTCTTCAGCTTCGCCGGAGTTTCCTCGTCGAACTTCGTCACCCCGAGGTGAAAGGTGAAATCGCACGCCGACAAGCCTTCCGCCTTGCCACGCCAAAGCGCCAGCGCCTCCAAGGGATCATCCTGCCGCGACGGACAACACATCTCGATCAAGGTCGTCGTCCCCCCAATCAAAGCCGCTTTGCTCGCTGATTCATAGTCGTCCTTCGAGAAGGTCCCCATGAACGGCAAATAGATGTGCACATGGGGATCGATGAATCCTGGAAACACATACCTTCCCGTTGCATCCACGACTTCCGCATCAGCAGGCGCCTCAAGGTTCTCGCCAATCGCCGCGATGGTTTCCCCTTCACAAAGCACGTCCCCGACAAAGCTCCGCTCCGCGGTTACGATCATTCCATTTCGAATCAATAAGCTCATCAAGTTACTAAATAGAAAAACAGAACCAGGATGAATAAAAAACACTCAAACCACCACACTCTTCATCTGCGTACATCTGAGTTAATCTGCGGTTGGATTTCCCTCACCTTGTCCATCCCTTCCATCCTGATCCCCATGCCTTTTCAGTCCTTCACCCAGATATCCCCTTCTCCAAAACTAAACCAACGCGTGGTCGTGGTCTTCTGCTTGGTGTAGAACTGGACGCCCTCGCGTCCCTGCATGTGCAGGTCGCCATAGAAACTCTGATTCCATCCGGTGAAGGGAAAATAGGCAAGCGGCGCAGGCACCCCGACATTGACCCCGACCATCCCAGCCGAAACCCGGTGACGGAACTCACGTGCCGCCTTGCCGGAGGTCGTGAAAATACAGGCGCCGTTTCCAAACGACTGCTTGTTCGCGGCCGCGATCGCTTCATCAAGCGTCTTGGCGCGCATCACACTCAGCACCGGACCGAAAATCTCGGTCGTGGCGATGTCGTTTCCGTAGTCGACCTCGTCAATCACGGTCGGCCCGACATAGAAACCATCGGGCGCATCCGCCACCTTGGCATTGCGGCCGTCAGCGATCACTTTTCCACCCTTCGATTCACCTAGTGAAATCAATTCATTCACCCGATCGCGGTGCGCACCGGTGATAACCGCTCCCATGTCCGGTTGGTCCACTCCGTCGGTAGGACCGACCTTCATGCCTTTGATGATATCAACCAGCCCTGGCAAAATCCGATTGCCCGCTTCACCGACCGCGACAGCCACCGATCCCGCCATGCAACGTTCACCAGCACAACCAAAGGCACTGTCACGCAGCGCGGCCGCTGTCGGCTCCGGATCAGCATCAGGCATGATCACGAGAAAGTTCTTCGCGCCTCCCGCCGACTGCACCCGCTTTCCATGCAGGCAGCCCTTCTTGTAAATCGCCTCGGCCACCGGCGTCGAACCGACGAACGAAATCGCTTCGATTCCCGGATGTTCCAACAGCGCATCCACCGCCTCTCGGCCACCGTGCACAATCGAGAAGACGCCATCGGGCAGGCCGGCCTTCTTCAGCAACTCAGCGACCCGCTGCATCGTCATCGGCACCTTTTCCGAAGGCTTGAGGATGAAACAATTGCCACAGGCCAAGGCGAGCGGCCACATCCACATCGGCACCAGCGCCGGGAAGTTGAACGGACAAATCCCTGCCACCACGCCGAGCGGCACCCGATCGGTGTGACAGTCGATGCCTCTCGCGATGTTTTCCAAACTCTCGCCCATCAGCAAGGTCGGTGCGCCGCAGGCATACTCGACCATTTCGAGTCCGCGACGCAGGTCGCCACGCGCTTCAATGAGCGTCTTGCCATGCTCGCGTGAAATGCCTTTCGCCAATTCATCGAACTCGTCTTCCAACAAAGCCTTGAGTCGATACATCACCTGCGCCCGCTCGTTCGGCGGCGTCTCGCGCCAGTCGGGAAAGGCTTTCTGAGCGGCCTGCACCGCGGCATCCACATCGGCGGCGGAAGACATCGGCACCTCGGCGATCTGATCCCCGCGCGAGGGATTCATAACCGGGGATTTTTCAGAAGCGGACGAGGTGGACCATTGTCCACCAATCAGGTTTGGAAGTGTTTCCATAGTGGGTTAATTGCGTGCCAGATCGTCCGACTGCTTCACAAAATCATCGCCGTCCCACTCGGCATCGGAAACGACCTTCCCTTCTTTCGCGGCCTTCTCCTTTGCCTTGCGCTCCGTCTGCATGCGGACCAACTCGGCGTGGGTGGTGAAGTAGTCAAGGCTGTGCCCTTTGAAATCATCAAGCGTTTCAAAACCCTTCTTCTCCATGAATCCGAGCAACTGCTCGCACATCGTCTGCACATGACCGTATCCGAACTTCATCACGCCGGTGCAGACCTGCACCGTGTCGCCACCCAGCAAAATGAACTGCGCCGCATCTTCACCGGTTTCAATCCCACCGATGGCGGAAAGCGAGCGCCCGGGGAAGTCCTTGCGGATCAGCTGGGCGATCTCCATCACCATGCGAAGCGCGATCGGCTTAACCGCCTTGCTCGAGTAACCACCGGGCGTGGTGTAGCCTTCCACAGTCGGCTCGGGTCTCAAGGTTTCGAGATCAACACCCATCACCGAGCGAATCGTATTGATCGCACTCACCCCTTCGCAACCGGCGGCAAGCGCCGCACGGGTCGGGTCTTCAATATGCGTCACGTTCGGCGTCATCTTCGCCCAAACGGGAATCTTCGAGACCTCGTTCACCCATCCGCACACCTCCCTCAAAATATCGGGATCCTGGCCCATGGCCGCCCCCATCTTGCGCTCCGGTAGACCATGCGGGCATGAAAAGTTGAGCTCGAAAGCATCGACTCCCGCGTCCTGGCAACGCTCGGTAATTTCGCACCACGCGTCCTTGTTGTATTCCTCCATGACGGAGGCGATCAGAATGCCATCGGGATACTCGTCCTTGATCTCTTTGAACTCATCGAGCCACTTGTCGAAGCTCCGGTCGCTGATCAGTTCGATGTTTTCCCAACCAATGACCTCCTTACCGTCGGCCGACTTCAATTTGGCATAGCGCGGCCCCACATTGACGACCTTGGAGGCATCGAGGCTGACGGTCTTGGCAATCACTCCGCCCCAGCCATCCTTGAAGGCCCGTTTGATCACCTTCATATTCGTTCCCGGAGGTCCCGAACCGATCACAAAGGGGTTCTGATATACGAGGCCATCTACGGTAGTTTTAAGAGTCGGCATAATCTGTGCAGTGGGGTTGAATCGCCCGTTCCGGAGAGGAGCGCGAAGCGATACCCATAGCACAATCCAAGCCCACCTGAACAGTTTTCTCATTCCGATGGCTAAACAACCCCACGACATGATCTACGGGATCGAAGACAAACCGCCGCTCAAGGAGGCCATCCCGCTGGGCTTCCAGCAGTACCTCACGATGTTCGGGTCCACCGTCGCGATCCCTTTCATCCTCGCCGACGCCCTCGGGGCCTCCCCCACCCAGACGGCCCAGCTGATCGGAACGATCTTCTTCGTCTCCGGCATCGCCACCCTTCTGCAATCGACTTTCGGCAACCGGCTCCCCGTCGTTCAGGGTGGCACCTTTTCCTTCCTCGCTCCCACCATTGCCATCTGTGGCATGGCGGGCATCAGCGATGCGGGCTTCGAGGTCAAAATGCAGCATGTCCAAGGCGCGATCATCGCCGGATCCCTCGTCGAAATGCTCGTCGGATTTACCGGGGCCGTCGGCAAACTTCTGCGACTCGTCTCACCCGTCGTCATCGCCCCAACCATCGCCTTGATCGGCCTCGCGCTCTTTCAATTCGGTGCCACCAAAGCCGGTGCCGGTGCCAACTGGCCGATCGGCGGACTAACCATCGTCCTCATCATCCTCTTCAGTCAATACCTTCGCAAGAGGCACCGCGTCTTCGCCATGTATCCGGTCCTGCTCGGCATTGTCGGCGCGTGGGTCACCTGCATGATCCTCTCCGCCACCGGCGTCTTTGCTCCCGGCCATGCCGCCTACACCGATTTCGAGAAAGTCACGGCCGCACCGATCCTTCAGGTTCCCCTCCCGTTCCAATGGGGCATGCCTCAATTTGCCACCGCGGCCGTCGTCGGTATTCTCGCCGGCTACCTCGCCTCAATCATCGAATCCGTCGGTGACTACTACGCCTGCGCCCGACTCTCGGGAGCCCCCATCCCCACCGCCAAGGTCGTCAACCGCGGCATCGGCTTCGAGGGCATCGGCTGCTTCATCGCCGGGATCTTCGGTTCAGGAAATGGCACCACCACCTACTCGGAAAACATCGGCGCGATCGGGCTCACGCGTGTCGGTTCACGACGTGTCATCCAATGTGGTGCTTGCATCATGATCGGACTCGCCGTACTCGGAAAATTCGGTGCTCTTTTCTCCACCATCCCGCAACCCATCGTCGGCGGCATGTACTGCGTCATGTTCGGCATGATCGCCTCCGTTGGTCTCAGCAATCTGCAGTTCGTCGACCTCAACTCGGCGCGCAACCTGTTCGTCATCGGCTTCTCGCTCTTCATGGGACTCTCCGTTCCCGAATATTTCAAATCCCTCGAAGCCCCGCTTCTCACCGGATCCGGGAAATGGCTCGGTGACATCCTGACTTCGATCGGATCGTCCGGCATGTCCGTCGGCGCAATCATCGCGCTCTTCCTCGACAACACCATCCCCGGCACCGACGAGGAACGCGGCCTTACCGCTTGGAAAAAATCCGCCTGAAATCACCCGCGGCGCTGCAACAACTGCGCCGCAATACTGATCGCGATTTCTTCCGGATCATTGCCACCAATCGGGAGTCCCAGCGGACAGACAAGACGATCTAACAGCTCCACCTCGATTCCATCCTCCATCAACTCGCGCGTCAGCACCGCCCGCTTGGAAGCACTTCCAATCACCCCGAGATACGGAATATCGGGAAAACGTCGCAACACCTCCCGCAGCACCGGCCGATCCGCCGCATGCCCCTTGGTGATCGAGAGCACGAAGCTCGTCGGCTTCACCCACTGCAGGCCATCGACAAAGGCCGCCACTTCGTGTCGCCTCACATTCCCCGCCACCGGCAAACGCGCCAACCACTCGGCCCTTTCATCGACCACCTCGACCACGCAGCGCAATCCCGCCAGCACCCGGACCAAGGCCTGCGAAACATGCCCGGCCCCAAAGACCACCACGTGCCAGCCCACTTCCGCCGGCGCATGCTCAAACAAAAAACCCATCTCTCCCCCACAGGTCATGCCCACATCCCGCTGCAAATTCCACAGCACCGAAATCACCCGTTCATCTCCACCGAGCATCTCCTGCGCCTGAGCCACCGCCCGCGCCTCCACTTTTCCACCGCCCAGATTTCCCCCGACCAGGCCCTCCGCCGTCACCAGCGCCTTCGCCCCCAGCACCCCCGGCACGCTTCCACGTGCCTGCGTGATCGTCACCAGCACGAACGCCACACCTGCCGCACGCAGCTTCACGACCTGCTCCCAAACACCGTCCATCACGTCCTCCTTGGTTGCCCCCCGGGAAATCTCATCCATGATCCCTACCTGCACATGACCCCGCTTTCCAAGCTCAATGACTTTTCCCGCCACGACTTCGTCAACCTGCTCGGCGGCATCTACGAGCACTCCCCGTGGATCGCCGAAGCCGCTCACTCACACGCCCCCTTCGAAAGCATCGACACCCTCCTCGCCACCCTCCGTGAAACGGTCGACACCGCACCCACCGACAAACAGCTCGCCCTGATCCGCGCCCACCCCGACCTCGGTGGCAAACTCGCCCGCGCCGGTGCCCTCACCGCCGAGTCCACCCGCGAACAAGCCGGCCTCGGTCTTGATCGACTCAGCGATGACGAATTCGAACAGCTCACGGATCTCAACACCCGCTACCGCGAGCGCTTCGGTTTCCCCTTCATCATCTGCGCACGCCTCACCACGAAAGATGGCGTCATCAAGTCCTTCACCTCCCGCCTCAACAACACCGCCACCCAGGAGGTCACCGAAGCCCTCCAGCAAATCCACCACATCGCCCGCCTCCGGCTCGAGGACCTCGTTTCAGGGTGAACAAAAAAGGGCCCAGAATTTCTTCCGGGCCCTCTCTCTAAAATTGGAGCGGGTGATGAGATTCGAACTCACGACATCGACCTTGGCAAGGTCGCGCTCTACCACTGAGCTACACCCGCGTCGCGAAACGCGTGGGCGGTTTCTACACCTGCCCACACCGCGGACAAGCCAAAATTCATAAAAAAACCTCAATCGGGTCTAATACCCAAATTCCCCAGTTTCCAATTCCCAATCCCCGCATTCCCCCCTCAAATCCCTGTCCGATGTCCGACAAGCTCGCCGAAATCATCGCCACCAAGCACCAGGAAGTGGAAGCCCTGCTCCCACGTGCCGGTCATCTGCGTGCCGCCGCCCTCCAGCGCAACGAATTCCGTGGATTCCGTGCGGCTCTCGACCGCGGACCCGACCAACTCGGCGTGATCGCTGAAATCAAGAAGGCCTCGCCCTCCGCCGGGATCATCGACCCCAATTTCGATCCCATCCGCCAGGCCAAACGCTATCTCGATGGCGGTGCCTCCTGCCTCTCGATCCTGACAGACGAGCCCTACTTCAAGGGCTCGCTCAGCTACCTCACCAAGATTGCGGAATTCTCAGAAGCGCCGCTGCTGCGAAAAGACTTCACCATTCACCCGCTCCAGATCCACGAAGCCGTCATTTCCGGTGCCGATGCGATTCTGCTGATTGTCGCCGCCCTCGACGACGATCTCCTCAAGCGGCTCTATCAGGAAGCCAGGGACTTCCAGCTCGACGTCCTCGTCGAAGTTCACGACCTGCCGGAAATGGAGCGAGCCCTCGAATTGGAGGCGGACCTGATCGGCATCAACAACCGCAACCTCAAGACCTTCACCACCGATCTCGGAACCACCGAACGACTCGCCGACGAAGTCCCGGATTCCGTTCTCCTTGTTTCCGAATCGGGACTCAAGACCCTCGACGACGCTCAACAGGTCCTCGACGCCGGCGCCAATGCCGTCCTCATCGGCGAGACCTTCATGCGCGCCCACAATCCCTCAGAAGAGATCCAAGCTTACCTGCAACTTCGCACCAGCGAAGGAACATGATCCGTCGCGCAAGGCGCTGCTGAGCTAGCCGACCAGCTCCAGCAGGCTCTTGATCTTTCCGCGGACCATCCCGCTCATCCCGTCGGTCTTGTTTTCCAAGGCTTGGAGGCAGGTGTTGAGTTCCTCTCTTGCCTGCTTCCGATCCGACTCGACGAGAGTCTCCCGCTCACTCCAGCGGGAAATAATCTCCAAGACTTCCGAAAAGGAGGGCAGTCCAGAGGTGTATTTAAGAATCTCGGCCATCCATACTATTTACCAGCCTTGAGTAGATTCGTCAAGCCATCTCGATAGGCCTCGAGTTCTCCCCCTGGCCGGATCTCGATCGCTCGCTCCACCGCCTTCAAAGCCGCCTCATAGCGCCGCTGGTCCACCTTGAGCCGGGCCAGCTCCACCCAGGCATCTGCGGCCGTTTCTCCCACCGCACTGGCCTGCTCGAATAGCAACTCGGCCTTGCCTGGGTTGCCAGCGCTCAATTCATACCGACCCAGAGCCATCAGCGCCTGTCCATCCGTCGGGTCCTCATTGATCAGCATTTCAAGCTCCGCCGCACCCTCCTCCGGTGCCTTCTGCGACTCGATCTTCAGCCGCGCCCCGGCAAGTCTCAACCCGCGTGGCAGCTCCCCTTCAACCGGCGCCGCCTTCTCCACCAGCACCTCGGCCAACTCCCATTCTCCATTCATCATCGCCGTGGCGGTCACCGAAATCACTCGCCCAAGCTCCGGTTTTTTCTCAAGGGCAAAGGCCTCATCCACCACGGCCCCGGCATCCGCCACCCGTTGCCCGCGCAGATGAAGGTCCGCCAGCAACAGCAGACTCTCCGCATCCAAGCGACCCAGACGGCGCGGCAACTCGAGCGCCTTCACCGCTTCTTCCTGTCTGCCCAGCTCGATCAAAATCGATGCCTGCAAGCTCGCATACGCTGCCTCTTCCGGCCGCTGCCGAATCACCTCATCCAGCATCGCCACCGCCTCATCCCGGGCATTCAGATTCTGCAAACACTGCGCGACCCCGGCCTTCCACTCCGCCGTATCCGGTTGGCTGAGTTGTGCCATCCGGTAGGCCTGCAAGGCGCTCGCCCACTCTCCACGCTGCAAGCGACAGTACCCTAACAGCCCGTAGGTCGCGCCATCGGCATCTCCCAAACGCATCGCCTCGATCAAATGCTCCAAGGCCTCCTCGAGTTCCCCGTCTCGCGCCTGCGCCATTGCCAGATTCCGGTGGGCACGGCGAAAGGAAGGATAAATCTTGAGCGCTTCTTCATAGGCCTTGATCGCTTCTTCCAATTCCCCGTCTTCAAACTGAAGATTCCCGAGATTGAACTTCAGCGCCGCCGACTTCGATGTCAGCGCACTGCCCTTGACCTTCGCAAGCGCCGACTTCCGATCGCCCTTGGCCATCAGTTCCTGCACCTCGACCAGCAAGCCCCGCTCCTCCGTCGAGACACTCGGTTCAATCCGCGCCTCGATCCGATAACTCCCATTGAAGCTCTTCTGGAACGACGGATCCTTCCAATAAGAAGCCGAGAGCGGAAGCGGGTCGGCCGCTTTCGAAGAGGAATATCCAACAACCAGCAAGGAACATCCAATGATCAAGTATTTGAAGAGCACGCGATTGGCCCGTCGAGACTGTCTCATATCAATCGCTGAGCTCTGATGATTCCTTGCTGGATATTGGATATTCATTCCCCTCATTACCGTTGGTCATTCTTTCTCGCCGTCTCCGCACTAGTAAACAAAATCGCAATCAGCTCATCCGTCTCCTTCAACAATGGCTCAATCTTCCCGTAAGGAGTAATCCACTCTGCCTTGCGGACGACCTTAAGCCAAACAAGAGACTCCCGCATTTCCTTCAGGGCGATCTTGATCTTATGTATGAAATCCTTTCGTGACTCAGCACTCTGAGCTTCGCCGTAGTTTGGTGCGGCAGATGTCCCACTCCTGAGCAACTGGCCGGAGACATGTCGTCCTGCACGCGTATCTGGAAGAGCCTCAGAAACACTAATGATCCTCACAGAATACTCGATCAACCGATCCTCCAAATCGTAGTCTCTATTGTCTTTCATTGAGCTTTGATGATTCCTTGCTGGATATTGGATATTCATTCCTTCCCGATCACTTTCTAATCGTTATCGGCCATCGCATCACCGCCTTCACCCGTTGCCCACCTCGAGTCGGAGGCGTAAACCGCGCCGATGCCGCCACTCGCCGGGCCGGCGCTACCAATTCGGAATGCGACGAACTCACCACCCGCCGGATACTCACCGCACCGCTCGTGCTCAATTCCACTTCGAAAGTCACCGTTCCGCTCGTCACGCCTTGGCGAGCAAGCGAACTCGGAAAAGCGGCCGAGCCATGTCGCAACAGGCGCGGTTTCCCGTCCAGTTCACTGATCCCATAATATGATTTCGCTACCGGCGCGGGTGGAGGACGCATTGACGCCGGCCTCGAAGCAGGCTGGGGCGATGCCTTCGGTGGTGCCTTTCGAACCACCGGCTGGGGCAATGGCGCAGGTTCCACATCCGTGAAAAACGGATCGACCGGTAGCTCGAGATTCATCGGCATCTCCGCCTTGGGCACCGGAACCCGCGTCGGATCAGGCAACTCGTTCACTTCCGTCAGGGAAGGCGGCGGCGGTGGCGCATCCGGTGGCGGTTCCTCGGGAGGTGGCGGAGGTGGTTCCGGCAACGCCGCAATCTCAACCTCGCGAATCTCCAATTCGTTGACCCTGCCACCCGGAACCAGCAAGCGCGTCAAACCAAGCAGCGCGAGCAACATGCCCGCGACCACAATTCCCACGACTGCGCTTGGAAGCTTCATATCACAGTGGCATGACCGTCCCGGTCATGAACGCAGGACCATCTCCAACCAAAATGGTTCCAAATGGCTCAAGGGTTTCTATCATCGCAAACAAGTATCATTTCTCCGTCGCCAAACTCACCGAGACCGCACCCGCCAGCTTCGCTGCATCAATCACTCTCACCGTTGACTCGGTTGCTGCGGATGCATCCGCCCGCACCACCACCGGAATCTCGGGATCCTCTTCCAACAAGGTCGAAACCACCGCCCTCACTCCATCCATTCCAATCTCCCGCCCTCCGTGCCAGACACGTCCTTCATCGGTCACCGCAATCAGGATCGCCTGCTTCTGCAAGTCCTCCGAACTCGCCGCCCGCGGCTTCGAAATCTCCACCCCGGTCTCCTTCACAAAGACCGTCGTCACGATGAAGAAGATCAGCAGCAGGAACACCACATCGATCAACGGTGAAATGTCCACCGTCGTCACGGCCTGATCCGTGGTGCTGTGTCGGAACCTCCTCACGCCGCTCCCCCCTTCAGTTCTTCATGCAACTGACGCTGCAGCTCCAGATGCGTCGACTCACTCTGGCGCTTCAACAGCGCAAAAAGAAAGGCTGCGGGCACTGCAATCACCAAGCCCGCCTGGGTCGTCACCAGCGCTTTCGAAATCCCGCCCGAAATCACATCGATGGGTTCGGCTCCCGCACCCGACGCCATTCCACCAAAAGTCACCAGCATGCCCGCCACGGTTCCCAGCAAGCCCAGCAAGGGTGCCGCCGCGATCAACACGCCCAGAAACGGAAGCCGCCGCTCGACCCACGCCATTTCATCCAGCTCAAAGGTCGCGAAGCTCCGCTCGATCTCGCGATGGTCCCGGATCCCCTGCTCCCATGGCATGGCACCCGCCACCTTCGTCCGCTTCTTCCACTCGCCGGCAGACACCCGCGCGCGGGTTCGCCGCCCATGACGCCACACTCCGTAAACCAAAGAGTAGATCATCACCGCCAGCAGCAACAGCGCCCACAAAGTAAGTCCGCCTTCGGCCAGGGTCTTGAGGATGGCATTCTTCATTTCGACCTCAGGGAGTTGACAAAGGAAAGCCCCAACCGCTCGGTCGTCTGGACGATCCCCTGGCTGCGACGCGCAAGGAAGGCATGAAGAATCAGCGCAGGAATGGCCACGACCAGGCCGAACAAGGTCGTCACCAGAGCTTCGGAAATCCCTCCCGCCAGCGGCTTGGGATCACCCGAACCGAACAAGGTGATCAGGTTGAAGGTCCGGATCATGCCCGACACCGTTCCCAGCAAACCCAATAGCGGAGCCGTCGCCGCCGTCACCGCAATCACCGGCAGCAGCGACCCTGCCTTCTGCTGCACACCCATCAGTTGCTCGTAAAGCGTCTCTTCTACGACATCCGCCGTATTTTCCGCGGATTCCACCAGCTTCTTCATCACTGCTGCGACCGGATGCTTCGCCTGACCAGCCACTTCCAGCGCCCTGTCACGATCATTCACCCGCAAGGCCGCAAGAATCGCCGACACCCAGGCCTCACCTGGTTCGCGATAACCCGCAAAGCGCGCCAGCTTGATCAGACCAAAGACCAGACTCAGCAAGGCCAGACCCATGATTGGCCAGACCCACAGGCCGCCCTTGCGGACCAAATCCAGCAGACCACCATCAATCTCCTCAAGCGCCCGTGCCTTGCCACCGGTCACATCCACTCCGAGCAGCGCCTCGTTCCCTGCCATCACACTGCGAATCGCGTCGGCATTTCCATCGATCACCTTTGGCAGCGATCCCCCCTTCTCCCAAACCACCGGCCCGGCGGCAGCCGCACCTGCAAACCAAACCTGCGGACCAACTGCCACGAACTCCCCTTCCACCACCTCACCGCTCGCCACGGCCGCCTTGCCCGGAGCTTTCGAACCACCAATGAGCCTCTCAAGCCGGTCCAGGGAGGCATCCACCACCGCCAACCGCTCTTCGAGCGCATTCGAAGGGTCATCGGCTTCGCCTGCAATGATACTCTCATCGACCACAAGCGCCGGCTCACCCGGACCCGACACCGTCTGGATCTTCAACGCCTGATCCTTCAGCAGGCCGGCCAAATAAGCCGCATCCTGACGCCTTACCTGGCGATCCCGTTCCAACTCGCGCATCGCCATCTCGCGATCTTCCCGACTCATCCGCGCGATCCGCACCAGCCGACGCTTCTCCCGCAATTCCAGCCCGACTTCCTCGAATTCCTTCGCCAACTCCGGCTTCTCCGAGGCGATCATCTCGCGCGTCTCGTCCAGCTGGGAAAGGGAAGCCTCCAGATCCGTCTTCGCCTTCTCCAACGCATCCGGCACCGATGTCTCCGCCGACACCAAACCCAGAAACGCGAGCGCCAGCATACTCTGGACTGCGGTGGCGGAACGAGCCACGAGCGCCGACACCGCCTTCCGAGCCACACCCAGACCCACTCCAGCCAAGAGAGCGCCACCCATCTTCCATCCACCACTTGTCACCGTGCCACCTCCTTGATTCCAACAGGCAGCTCCACCACTTCCGGCGGCCGCTTCTTATCGAGCTCATCCAGCGCCTTTACCACTTCACCATTCAGCTCCGGCTTCGAAAGCCAAATCCAGCCTTCCTCATCCGGCTGACCCACTCCCGCGTTCCCACTACGATCCGCGTAGTAGGCGCGGGCCAGACCCAGATAGATCACCTCCACCTCGCGCCCGTCCCGCTCTTCCTTCGTTCTCGTGATCCTCCGATTGAATTGCTCCGCCTTCGTCACCATCCCCAAAATCGCCTGCAAGCCATCCCGTGCTTCATCACCCGCCTCCCACGACTCCAAAGAAACCCTCTCCACCTCCGACTCCATCGCCAGCGGCTTCGGGAAAAATTTCGCCAGCGCCAGCGTCCGGTCCTTGTTCTTCAACACCGTCTCACTCGCCGCCCGACGCGCCGACTTCAGCCGTTCCAGCTCCTCCTCAGCTTCGCGCTTCTTCTCGTCATAACCACCTGCCGAAGTCCCCGACTTCTCCAACTCCTCCCCCAACAGCTCCAACTCCCGGCGATGCAACTTCAACAACTCCGCCATCTCCGCCTTGCGCCCCGCCCACTCATTCTTCTCCATCGATGCCAGCGCCTTCACTTCGACCATCTTCGAGATGGTTTCGCGCAACTCGACCACCTGGGCATCGACATCAGGCTCCTGACCCGCCAACGGCAGGATCAGGGACGAGCAGAGCAGAAGCAGCGTGCGCATGGCGGGATTCCTAGGGCTTGGATCGATTTCCGGCAACAGCGAAGCCGGAAGCGCCGCTTTCGGGACACCACCGGCCTGCCTGATGCACAAACAAATACCTTAAAATGCCGCCTCCACACCGGCAAACCAGGTCCGGGGCAGGTTCGTCCGCGGACCTTCCGGCAAACGGGTCGTGATCCCTCGCTCGTCGAAGAGGTTGTGCAATCCCCCGATCAGCTTCACCTGCTCGTTGACATTGTAGTGGGCGCTCAAGTCGAAGATCAGCAGCGCATCAATCTTCCCCTGACGGGCCGTCGTGACCGGCACCGGCGAATTCAAGGCCGTGCCATAGGTGCTGCTGGTGAAGTAGCCATCAAGATTCACGCCCCACGTCTCAGTCGTGTAGCCGATCCCTGCCGCCAGTTTCCACTCGGGAATGTAGGGAATGTTCGCCCCCGGCTGACCACCCGCATAAATATTGTCTGCTCCTCCGGCGACCAGCCCGGACTCAAGCTCGGCGCTCGTCCACGTCGCACTGACATACATCGGCAACTGAAAGCTGTATCCCCGGTCAAAGGTCGGATCGTAATTGATTGCCGTTTCGAGGCCCCAGACCTCGGCGGCACCCGCGTTGGCATTCACCCCGTTACCCAATCCCGCATCGACTCCAATCAGGTTCTCGAAGTCGGTGAAGAAGGCCGCCGTGTCCACGATCAACCCACTGTTGCGATACCGCCAGCCAAGCTCGTAACCGATACTCTCTTCAATATCCACACCCCCATTGATATAGGAATCGGGACCCGGCAGCGAGTAGCCGCGATATATGCCACCATACATCGCATTGCAGTCATCGAACTCATAATTGAATCCCAAACCACCGCCCCAGACACCAAGATCGTCACTCGTCCGGATACCCGTCCCATTGAAATTTGTCGAATCATAGGCCACGTGCTCGTAGCGAACTCCCGGACGGAACGTCCATGCTCCAATCTTGATCACATCTTCAAGATAGAAGGAAGCCGCCGCCGCTTCTTCCAGACGATTGCTTTCCTCACCGAGAATTCCGTTGCGGAAATTGCTGTACGTCCCGTTGCCATTGGCATTGAGGACATCGACCCACTGCTCGCGGAAGACCCGGTCATAGTGCAGGCGGAAACCGCCGACCAATTCATGAGCAACGTTGCCGGTCTCAAAAAGATAGGTCGCCTGATTCTGCCATCCAAAGGCATTGTAGTAACGCGCATTGGCCTTCACGCCGATCGACCCCGGTGCCAGCCCCTTCAGCACATCGGTAAGTGCAGGGTTCAGAAGGGCGGCATTCAGGCTCGTCCGCCCCGTCCCGATCCGCCCACGACCATCAATCGCTGGGCTCTGGGTCGCGGAAACATGATCGAGCTTGTACCAATTCCGCTCGAACACATTCCAATACAGCGCTGACTCGACACTCAACTCATCACTCGGCTCAATGATATATTTGAAGTAGGTCCGGGTCTGTTCCGACTCCATCTTGTCGAACTGAGAAGCAGAATAGCGGGTATTCGGAAGGTTCCGCGCATCCGATTCGGTCAGACCAAGGTAGCCTTCGTCCGATTCGAAATCCGTGTAACCGAGCTTGAACTCGAAGCGCTGCTTCACCGGCCCATCCAGCTCCCAGAACATCTTCAGCATCGGCTCGTAGTACCTGAAACCACTGTCCTTGTTCAGCCCACCGAGATACTCCCGGAAGCCATCGCTCTGCTGCCCGTGAAGTTCCAACAAGTAGCCGAAGCGGCCGTTCTCCAATTCAATCGTGTCTCCGTAATAGGTCTGTGTGAAGAGAGTGTTGTCACTTCCAGCCGTCGTCCGCGTGTAGAAATTCGCGCCACCCAGTTCCGGCACCTCCGTCGAAATTAAGTTCAGCACCCCCCCCGTCGTCTGCGGGCCGTATCGAACCTGACTCGATCCTTTCAGCACTTCGATCGCCGACATCCGGCTGCTCTTCGGGAAATAGTAGGCTGCCGGCGCGGAATACGGAGCCGGGGCCGTCAAAATGCCATCCTCCATCACCGTCACCTTCTCGGTCCGGGTGCCATCGCCACCACGCAGCGAGATATTCGGGAAATTCCCGTAGCCATCCTCCTGACGCACATAAACGCCGGGCACTCGCGCCAGGATCTTGGCGATATCCGTGTAGCCCCGATCCCGGAACTCCGAAGATTCAATATACGCCGCCGAGCCCGCCAGATTCCATACCTCCTCGGTGCTGCCCACCACCGTCAGACCCTGCAATGTCTCCAAGGAAGCCAACGAGCCCTCCGGTTCCAGACTATTGAGCGCATCCTGCGCCCCGACATTCCCAGCCAGCACCACCATCCCGGCACAGACCGCCAACTCCCATCGCTTCGTCATTCGCATCATTCGGTATTCTTTTAAATCGTTATTGCGACGCAATCGCAACAGCGGCCTTCTGAGCCCCAACGCCTCCCTCGTCAACTCCCTTTTTTCTCCCCCCATCGCAAACCGACGCCCCCGTCCCCCAAAGAGCGGCGACTTCACTCGCTGAGCATCCTAGCGAACCACCAGCAGAAAACTCAAACCCCTCCACCTCAGCCAACCTCACCCTCGGGGATTACAAATCCCCGCTCCTTGCCTCACTTCCACCATTGCCACCACCCCGTCCCCTCAGCCATTTTAGGGCCAATGCCAAAGCGCCGTGCCATCTGCATATTCCTCGTAATCCTGCTGCTGTATCCCCTCAGCTATTTGGTCGTCTCAAAAGATGGCCTCTATCTCGTCGATTTGACCGCGACACTCGAGAAGCGGGCGACGACTCTATCAGAAACCAAAATCCAAGCTCTTCTCTATCACAACCCAGACGACGGCATCGTGATCAGAAAATGGAACCCTTTCCCTTCTCTTAAGAAACCCTCCCTCCTAAGCAGCACAGCCATTTTCTATTTTTACTACCCCATGATCCACCTCGACCGACACTTTTGGCATCGCAATAAGGAGATCACCCCAGAACCACGCCAATCCGAAGTCCCAGCCATGCCCTTCCCGGTGGCCCCACCTACCCACTCTGTCCATTCCTAGTATCCACACACTCCTCAAACCTTGGCGGACTTTGCGTCTTGGCGTTTCAAAATTGACCCAACTAAAAAACACATCCTTAGCCTCCGAGAACGTTATATCTAATTGGAACCCGTCGTCGCCATGAAACATCTCCTCTTCCTCCTCGCCCTCATCTCCCCCGCCCTCGCCGATCCTCGCCTGCACGTCCCCAACAAGGCCATCACCCCCGGCGTCGAAATCGAACTTGTCCTCGATCAAGCCGCCTGCCCCGACGATCGCATCGGCAAGGTCGCCGCCACCCCGTGGCTTGAAATCAAACCCGCATGGCCGGGCAAAACCCTTTGGAAGGAAGCTAATGTGCTCCGTTTCGTGCCCACCGCTCCTCCCGCGATCGGCACGGCTTATACCTTCTCCCTTGTCGGAGAACACATCTACCTCGACGGCTCCAAGGTCCCTAATACCAATCTCGGCACTTACTCGACCCCCTCATTCCAAATCGAATACGCGACGATGCTCGAGCGCTACTCGAACGATTGGTCGCCCCGCAACGCCACCTGGTTCCTGCGCTTCAACGATGAAGTCGAGCCCTCCAAAGCCGCCCCCTTCCTCGTCTTCGAAAGCAAGGAAGGCAAACGCGTCGCCGCCCGCACCACCCGGGCCACCATGGCCCGCGTCAAGCACGCCGGCTACAACCGGAAAAGCTTCTCCCAACTCTTCTCGGAATCCATCGCAGGCGCAAGCAGTGAACCCGACCTCTCCCCCAATGCCGAAATCCCCAATGGCCTGATCATTGAACCCTCATCCCCCCTCCCGATCGGCAAGGAATGGCGCCTCGCCATCCTTTCCGGCCTCCCGGGAAAATCCTCGAAATACAGCACCGACACCGTCCGCCACATCGGCGACATCAGTCCTTTCGCCCTCCAGAAATCCATCGCCCGCGTCACCCCCGACAACCCACGACGCATCATCCTCGACTTCTCCGCCAAGCTACCGGCCGAAATCGAACCCTCCATGATCACCCTCAGCCCGGAAGTCTCCGACCTCCGCATCGAGACCCGCAACGACGAACTCCACCTGATCGGTGACTTCTCATCCGATGACCAATGGAACGTCGCGATTGATGGCCGCCTCGCCTCTCACGATGGCCGCGCGCTTGGCAAGTCCATCTCCCAGAAACTTGTCTTCGAGCACCTCAAACCCCAACTCGGCCTCCCAAGTCAGGACGAAACCCAACTCGCCACCGGCTCCCGTCGCTACCGGCTTTCCACGGTCAATCTCGACAAGCTCAAGGTCCGCGTCAAAAAACTCAGCGGCCGCCAGCTCATCCGTGCCCAGCAAGGCTACCGCTACTACACCGGCCGTGGCCCGGACAGCGAATCAATCGAACCCACCCGACTCATTCCCTATGAAATGATGGGCGGCAAGACCATCGCCGAATTCGATGTCCCGCTCGACAACGCCATCGACACCTCCCGCCTCGTCATCCTCGATTGGAACAAGATCCTCGCCGGCGAAAAGACTCCTTTCGAAATCGGAGAACCCACCGACGAGCAGTGGCATGACCGTCCCGGTCATGAACCCCAGAACGCCGCCGCCTTCTTCCTCGAAGTCATCGGCACTCCAAAAGATGGAACCGAAGCCAGGAAGTCTCCCTCAGGCCAAGCCCTCATCCAGCTCACCGACATCGGCATGGCCTGGAAAATCACCGACACCCAATCGCAAGTCTACGCCTTCTCCTGTCTAACAGGTCAGCCCTTGCCCAAGGTCAAAATCGAAACCTTCGGCGAAGACGCCGAACCGCTCGACCAATTCATCACCGACGCCAACGGCCTCGCCACCCTGCCACGCAATGAATCCATCCGGCATCTCCGTGCCTCGCTCGGACGCGACCAATTCACCGCGCCCTACGACTCCGCCATGCCCACCGTGGGCCTGTGGCGATTCCCGGTTCGCTACTCATGGGACGAACCCCCACTTGCCACCCGCCGCGTCTTCCTTTTCACCGACCGCTCCCTTTATCGCCCGCAGGAAACCGTCCACCTCAAAGGCATCATCCGCCAACAAAACGGCAACACCATCGAAGCCGCCGGCCCCGCCAAACCCAAGCTCACCATCACCAACCCCACCGGCCGCGAAATCCTCAGCCGCGACCTCGAAGTCTCCGCCAACGGCTCCATCGACGCCTCATTCCAACTCCCACCCGAAACCGTCGGCTACCACAGCATCTCCGTCACCTGGCCGGACGAACTCAAAGCCGCCGAAGCCATCGAAAGCTGGACCGCACGCAGCCAAGCCGTCCAAAACGCCCGCTTCCAACTCGGCCTGCGCGTCGAAGAATTCCGCCGCAATGCCTTCGAAATCAAACACGCTCTAACCGAACCCGCCCCCGGCGCATCGGAAGTCACCCTCGACCTCACCGCCACCTACTACCAGGGACAGCCCGTCGCCAAAGGCAAAGCCGCCACCTGGACCCGTGTCACCGAACAAAACTTCTACCCCGAACGCTACCGCGACTTCCTCTTCGGCGATCACCGCACGCCCGACTTCAACTACTGGTACCACTACTTCGGCTACCGCTGGGACGATGACCACGGCAACCGCAACAGCGACAGCCAAAGCGCCGAACTCGAACTCAGCGAAGACGGCACCACCCGCGTCACCGCCAACATCCCCGAAGCCGAATTCCCGATGGCCCGCGAAGTGACCATCCAAACGGAAGTCACCGATGCCAACAACCAGACCCTCACCAAAACCACCAACGCCACCGTCCACCCCGCCAGCGTTTACGTCGGCGTCAAACGCCTCGATCGCCTCGTCCGCGTCGGCGACAAGCTCCCGCTCGAAATCATCGCCGTCACCCCCGATGGCAAAAGCTTCGATGGCACCCTCGATCTAACAGCCAAGCTCTCGCGCGAAATCAACGAGCAAGTCCGCGTCCAAAACGAAAGCGGAGGCTCCGCCGTGCGCAACGAACCCCGCAAGGAAGACATCTCCACCACCCCGCTCAACATCGCCGAAAACGGCAGCACCGAGTTCCTCTTCGCCCCCACCAACTCCGGCCTCCACACCCTCGAAATCCGCGGCACCGACTCCGCAGACCACCCCTTCGCCACCGCCATGACCATCCACGTCTATGGCACCGACCAGTACCCCTGGGCCTACGAGGACAGCATGCGCATCAAGCTCGTCCCCGAGAAAAAACTCTATCAACCCGGCGACACCGCCCGCGTCCTCGTCCTTTCCCCGATCGAAGGCACCGCCCTCATCACCGTCGAACGTGAAGACGTCAGCAAATCCTTCCTCGTCGAACTGAAAGCCACCGATCCCGTCATTGAGATCCCCGTCACCGACCTCGAAGCCCCCAACTGCTACGTCTCCGTCCTCGTCATCAAAGGCGCCCAGGATTCCCTCCGCAAACACAAGGAACCCCAACTCCGCCTCGGCTACTGCGAACTCACCGTCGAAAACCAACGCGACCGCCTCGCCGTCACCCTTAATCCAATCACCACCGGCGAAGCCGCTGACTCATCACTGATCACTGATCACTCGGCACTTGGCACTCCGAGCGCCAGCGAGGTCCTCCCCGGCTCCGAAATCACCATCACCGGCCAAGTCCTCCTCTCGAACAAACAACCCGCCACCGGTGCCGAAGTCACCCTCTACGCCGAAGACGAAGGCACTCTCGCCGTCGTCGGCTACGAAACCCCGGACCCCATGGCCCACTTCTACGACCCGCGCCTCCTGCGTGTCCAATGCGGCACCTCCCTCGGCAATTTCATCCCCGAAGCCCCCGACGAACAGACCTTCTACAACAAAGGCTTCTTCATCGGCGGAGGCGACGGCGACTTCGGTCCGCCCCTCGACATGCCGCGCCGCGACTTCAACCCCTGTGCCTTCTGGAAGCCCTCTCTAACAACCGACGCCACCGGCAAGTTCAGCGCCACGGTCAAACTCCCCGACACCCTCACCCGCTACCGCCTGATCGCCGTCGCCCATCATCAGGCATCTCGTTTCGGCCACGCCGAAAGCGAGTTCACCGTCGCCAAGCCCCTCATGGTCGAACCGCAAACCCCTCGCTTCGCCCACGAGACCGACACCATCAACACCCAAGCCAAAATCACCAACGCCTCCGACTACGAAGGCACCTGGCTCGTAACCTTCACCCCGAACCCACCCGCCTCCGATCCCATCGCAAAGTCCGCCCCAGAACAGGGGAGCGTGGGCGTCCCGCCCACATCTTCCACCCTCGAAGAACAAATCACCCTAGCCCCCGGTAAATCCAAAACCGTCAGCTTCCCCGTCACCTTCACCAACACCGGCGAAGCCATCTTCAAATGGGAAGCCACCCCCGTCTCCCTCACCACCGGCAATCTAACACCTGCCCTCACCCGGCGCCTCTCCGACTCCGTCGAAAACCACTTCCAAGTCGAATACCCCGTCCCCCTCCAGCGCCAGACCAAACTCATCCGCCACACCAAGGAATCCGGCAACGTCAACCTCCTCAAAGACCTCGACCCCAAACTCCTTGAAGGCCGCGGCCACCTCGACATCGAGATCTCCCGCTCGCTCCTCCTCGAAGCCGGAGGCGCCATCGATCACCTCCTCCACTACCCCTACGGCTGCGTCGAACAAACCACCTCCTCCCTCATTCCCTGGCTTGCTGTCGAGCAACTCCGCGCCGTTTCCCCCAGCCTTGCCAAACACAGCGAAGCCGAGGTCAAAAAGGCCATCCAAGCCGGCATCGACCGCCTGCTCTCGATGCAGCAACGCGACGGCGGCTTCTCCTACTGGCCCGGCAACCAGGATTCCCTCTCGTGGGCCAGCAGCTACGCCGGTCTCGGCCTGATCCTCGCCTCCGAACAAGGCGATGTCCCACCCGCTGCTCTCTCATCCCTCACCAACTACCTCATCGAGGACCTTCGCAACGTCGGCAAAGCCGACAACAGCTACGACTACGAAATCGCCACACGCCACCTCTGGATTCTCGCCATCGCAGGAAAAGCCCAGGACTCCTATGTCAACCTGCTCAAGGACCGCCTCCCTCAACTCAACTCCCGCGCCCGCAGCCTCCTCGCCCTCGCGGAAAACGCCGCCGGCCACCAGGAAGCCGCCATCGCCATCCTCCGCGACCCATCCCCCTTCACCGGCAAGGACCACTCCTGGATGCGTTGGCAACCTGACCACGCTTACCGCCTCCTCGCGTGGTCTTCCGTCGACCCCTCCTCCGACGAAGCCACCACCGCCATCGACAAACTCCTCCGCGACCGCAACCCCTACGGCCACTGGAACACCACCTGGACCAACGCCTGGTCGCTCGTCGCCCTCTCCGCTTATGCGAAAGCCGAGGAAAACCTCAGCCCCACCACCCTCGTGTTAAACGACGGCACCGAACCACTGGACTTGACCCTTGATTCAAGCTCCGCCGCCGCATCCAAGAGCTTCACCCTTACCCCGAATCTCAAACTAACAGCCACGGCCGACGGCCCCGCCTTCATCCGCATCAACCTCGCCGCCAAACCGAAAATCGCTCCGATGCAGCCCGTCGCCAAAAACGGCCTGCAAGTTACCCGTTTCTATGAGCGCGTGAACTCCGACGGCACCAGCGAGCCCCTCGACACCCCAAAAGTCGGCGACCTCATCCGCGTGAAACTCCGCGTCACCCTCCCCGACGACGACCTTCGTTACCTCGTCATTGAAGACATGCTCCCCTCGCTCTTCGAGACCGTGAACAACTCCTTCGAATCCCAATCCGCCAACATGAATGCCGGCGGCACCTCGGAGAACGAATGGTCCGTCTCCCACAGTGAACTCCGCGACGACCGCGCCCTCTTCTTCCTCGACCGTGCCTGGCGCAACGACACCAAGACCCTCACCTACCTCGCCCGAGTCACCCTAAGTGGCCAAGCCCTCGCCCCACCCGCCAAAGTCGAATCCATGTACGACCCCGAAAACCTCGCCCTCTCCGCCTCCCGCGAATTCAAGGTAGGGGAGTAATATGGAGAAGGAGTTTGCAACTCCTTTCGCAGAGCCCCAGCCTCCCCACTTTATACTTTTTACTTTCCACTCGGCACCGCGCCGAAGGCGCCATGAAACCCCACCACCGCAAAAAGCTCCTGCGCCTCCTCCTCGGAGCCACAGCACTGGCACTTGCCGTGTGGTACCTCCTCCCCCACGCCTTCCCCCTCCCCAATTCTCTAACAGAAACACCCCGGTCCCCCATCATCCTCGACCGCCACGGCGCACTTCTGCATCACCTCACCCTCCCTGACTTCACCCGCAGCCAACCCGTTCCGCTCACCGAAATCCCGTCCGACCTCATCGCCTGCACCCTCGCCGCCGAGGACAAACGCTTCCTCACCCACGGCGGCATCGACCTTCTTGCCACCGCCCGTGCCGCCAAAGACCGGCTCGCCAAAGGCCGCATCACTTCCGGCGCCTCCACCATCACCCAGCAACTCATCAAGATCAGCAGCCCCAAATCCCCGCGCACCCTCAAAACCAAACTCCGCGAAGCCCTCACCGCCCGTCACCTGGAAATGACGTGGACCAAAGACCAAATTCTCGAAGCCTACCTCAACCGCCTCGACTACGGCCACAACCGCCTTGGTCCCACCGAAGCCGCCCGCTACTATTTCCAAAAGCCCCTCACCGACCTCTCCCTCGCCGAGTGCGCCCTCCTCGCCGGCCTCCCCCAATCCCCCAGCCGCCTCAACCCCACGCGCCACCCCGACCGCGCCCTCACCCGCCGCACCACCGTCCTCACCCGTCTCGCCTCCAACGGTAAATACGACAAATCTCGTATTTCCACCGCAAAAGCCGAACCCCTGACCCTCCGCCCCCTCAAAAGAATAACAACAGCTCCTTGGCTCACTTCATTCCCTGACCTTCGACCTTCGACACCGGACCTTCAGACAACTCTGGACGCCCGCCTCCAACGCCAGCTCGAAACCATTGTCACCGAAGAGCTCGCTCCTCTTGCCGACAAGAACCTCCACCACGCCGCCGTTGTCGTCATCCACAACCCCACCGGCGAGATCCTCGCGCTCGTTTCCTCCGGCAACTGGAACGACCCGCGCGGCGGCCAGATCAACGGCGCCCTCGCCCCCCGCTCCCCCGGCTCCGCCCTCAAGCCCTTCACCTATCTCCTGTCGTTCGAGCAAGCCGGCCGCTTCCCCGGCTCCATCGTCGCCGACATCCCCACCCGTTTCCGCACCAGGGAGGGCCTCGACCTCCCCGAAAACTTCGACCGCCATTTCCGCGGCCCCGTGACCATCCGCCAAGCCCTCGCCTGCTCGCTGAACATCCCCGCCATGCGCGAACTCAACGATCTCGGCGGCCCCGAACCCCTCCACAGCTTCCTGCAACAACTCGGCATCACCACCCTCGACCCCGACCCCATCCCCTACGGCCTCGGCCTCACCCTTGGCAACGCACCGGTCAACCTTCTCGAACTCACCAACGCCTACGCCACCCTCGCCCGTGGCGGCGGATTCCATCCGCCAAGCCTATTCAAGCATCCATCATCCCCCATCCCCCATCGCTGCTTCAGCCAGGAATCCGCCTACCTCATCGCCGACATCCTCTCCGACCCTGCCGCCCGCGCCCCGGCCTTCAGCCGACACGGCCCCCTCGAGCTCCCCTTCCGCTGTGCGGCAAAAACCGGCACTTCCTCTGATTTCCGTGACAACTGGTGCCTCGGCTTCACCCCCGAGTTCACCGTCGGCGTCTGGGCCGGAAACTTCGACAACTCTCCCATGAAAGGCCTTTCAGGTGTCGCCGGTGCCGGACCGATCTTCCGCCGCACCATGATCGCCGCCCACCAGAACCACGAACCCACGTGGTTCAAGCAACCAGATTCCCTCGCCCAAATTCGCATCGATCCCCGCACCGGAAAATCCATAAAGCAGTGGCATGACCGTCCCGGTCATGAACCCAAGCGGCCCGAACACAAAAATGAAAGTGTTCCGCCAAAATTTGCCCGCCCATCCATGACCGAGACGGTCATGCCACGAACCTACACAACCCAGGAACTCTGCCCCAGCGACTCCCTCCCGCTCCCGGCTTCGAACACCGACTACTCCCCACAGGGGTTTGCACTACTAGATCAATCGTACTCGGAATGGCTCGACTCTTCCCACAACCAGCGCCGCGACGAATTCCTCCTCGCCCCGGATCAGCCTGCCATTTCTCCCCTGCGCATTCTCGCTCCACGGCCCGACGCGACCTACATCCTCGACCCCGAACTCCCCAACGGCGGACGCCTTCATCTCGCCACCAACCTCCCCGGTCTCGCCACATGGAAGTGCGACACCCTCACCTTGTCACCCAGTGACTCCGAGCCCATCGCCACCCTCACCCCCGGCATCCACACCCTCACCGCCACCGACCCTCGCAGCGGAGAGTCCATCTTGGTCACCCTCAAGGTAGAAAGCCGCTGACTTTTTAAGTATCGCCAACAAGGGCGGTGCTGCAAAATCACGCGACAAAATCCAGCTCCCGTTCTCTGTTCCTTTCATGCGCCCACTCCTCCTACTCTTTCTCGCCCCAGCCGCCTTCGCCCAAGCCAATCCCTTCGCCGACCTCGACACCAACAAGGACGGCAAACTCTCCACCGACGAACTCCCCAAGGAAGCCCGACCCTTCGTTTCCATGATCGATGGAAACTCCGACGGCTTCGTCACCCTCGAGGAATTCCAACAAGTTGCCGCCAATTTCATTGCGCCCCCACCCGCTCAGGCACCCGACGCTTCCGGTCTGAAAAATCTCAACTACGCCAGCAATGGTGATGCAAGACAGACCCTCGACGTCTACCTTCCGGAAAAGCCCTCCAACAAGAAGCTTCCTCTCGTCGTCTACATCCACGGCGGCGGCTGGATGTCGGGCAATAAGGAACAGGGAAAATCCATCGCCAAGCTCATCACTTCGACCGGGCAGTACGCGGCGGCCTCGATCAACTACCGCCTCACCCAGCAAGCCTTCTGGCCCGCACAAATCCACGATTGCAAAGCCGCCGTCCGCTATCTCCGCGCCAACGCCAAGAAGTTTGGCATCGATCCCGACCGGATCGCCGTCATGGGACACTCCGCCGGTGGTCACCTCGCTGCCATGCTCGGCACCACCGCCAATGCACCAGAACTCGAAGGTCAGGTCGGTTCCCACTTGAAGCAATCCAGCAAGGTCCGATGCATCGTTAATTTCTTCGGCCCCACCGACTTCGAAACCTTCTTCGGAAACGATGTCGACCTTACCCAACTCGGCCGCGACAACATGGTCGTCCGTCTGCTTGGAAAAAACTCGGACGAAATCCGCAGGAACATGCAACTCGCCTCCCCCATCCATTGGATCACGAAAGACGACGCGCCCTTCTTCACCGCCCACGGCACCGCCGACCCGCTCGTCCCCTTCACTCAAGCCGAGGAACTCAACGCCGCACTCACCCGCGCCGGAGTGGAAAGCCATCTCATCACCATGCAGGGAGCAGGTCACGGCTTCGCCAACGAAGAACTGAACCAACGCATCAGAACCTTCCTCGATCAGCACCTTCTCGGCATCCCAGCTGAGATCTCCAACAACCCCATCAAAGTCCGCTGAGTTCACATGGATAGAGGTAGGAACGGCGCATTGGTTTGCGCCGCTCCCCCCTCCGAACCGGACAGGCGGATCTCCCGCATCCGGCTCTCCAGTCAGTGGTTTGCTCCGTTACGGAGACTGGTGACTTCAGCA
>NZ_JBATWY010000059.1:0-8341 GCF_049672945.1 Haloferula sp.
GGCGGGGCAGGATTATTGGATCACGTGTTCGCCGCGCTTGCGCTTCTCGAACTCTTCCTTGATCCAGTGGTAGGTCTTCTCCATGCCGGTCTGGAGATCGACTTCAGGTTCCCATTTGAGTTTTTCAAGGATCAGTGTGTTGTCACTGTTGCGTCCACGCACTCCCAGAGGAGCATCGAGCTTGTATTTCCGATTGAGCTTCACGCCGGCAATGCCTTCGACGATGTCGAGCAGGCGGTTGATCGAGACCAGCTCGCTGCGACCGAGATTGATCGGTTCGCGGAATTCGGAAGCCATCAGCTTGTCGAGGCCGGTGACGCAGTCGTCGATGTACATGAACGAACGGGTCTGCTCGCCATCGCCCCAGATCTCGATGTCGTGATTCCCCGAATCCATGGCGGCGATGACCTTGCGGCACATGGCGGCTGGTGCCTTTTCGCGACCGCCGTCCCAAGTACCATAGGGACCGTAGACATTGTGGAAGCGGACGATGCGCACGTCCACGCCGTAGTCTTCGTAAAAGTGGCGGCACATCCGCTCGGAAAACAGCTTCTCCCAGCCGTAGCCGTCTTCAGGCATCGCTGGATAGGCGTCCGACTCCTTGAGTGCGGTCACCGAAGCATCCGTTTGTTTGTCACCGTTGTAAACGCAGGCGCTCGACGAGTAGAGGTATTTCTTCACACCGAGATCACGGGCTGCCATCAGCATGTGGGTGTTGATCAGCACGCTGATCATGCAGAGTGCCTTGTTGTTCTCGATGAAACCCATGCCGCCCATGTTGCAGGCAAGATTGAAAACCAGATCGCAACCCTCGACCGCCTTGTAGCAGGCGTCTTTCTCCTCGAGATTGAGGACATGGTTCTCGGCGGCATCATGCAATTGATACCACTGTTTCTGTGGTTTGACATCGGCAACGACGACATCGTGACCACGTTCGAGGAGGACACGCGCGAGTTGACCTCCGATAAATCCGCCGCCACCGGCGACCAGGATGCGTTGTTTCATTTGTATTTTTGGGGCAAGGGGATGGCCGCCTAGGATTCAGTCATGAATTCGGCGATTCGGGGGGAACATAGAACGGTCCGATGGGCACTGGAAGTCCGTGTTCGCGTAGCCACTGAAGGCTCGGCTACTCTTTTGAAAAGGAGACGTGATGACCGTGGACTTTAAGCAGTGCGTGGCGCTTTGCCTGATCGAGGTCATGGGCCACCATTTCCGTGCACATTTCCTCGACCGTGATTTCAGGTTCCCAGCCCAGGATTTTCTTTGCTTTGGCAGGGTTGCCCAGCAGCGTTTCCACTTCGGCGGGGCGGAAGTAGCGCGGGTCGACCTTGACGATCACGTCGCCCACTTTGACGGCCGGGGCATTTTCGCCGGACACGGCGGTCACGGTGGCGATTTCATCGACACCCTCGCCACTGAAGTCCAACTCAATACCCACTTCCAGCGCGGACATCCGGACGAACTCCCGGACTGAAATCTGCTTGCCGGTGGCGATGACGAAATCGTCCGGCTGATCCTGCTGGAGCATCATCCACTGCATGCGGACGTAATCCTTGGCATGCCCCCAGTCGCGCAGGGAGTCCATGTTTCCGAGAAACAGACAAGCTTCCAAACCCTGGGCGATATTGGCGATCGAGCGGGTGATCTTTCTTGTGACAAAGGTCTCACCACGTCGTGGCGACTCATGATTGAAGAGAATCCCATTGCAGGCATACATGCCGTAGGCTTCGCGATAGTTCACCGTGATCCAGTAGGCATACATCTTCGCCACCGCATAGGGCGAGCGTGGATGAAAGGGCGTGGTCTCGGTCTGTGGAATCTCCTGAACCAATCCGTAGAGCTCGGAAGTCGATGCCTGATAGAAGCGGGTCTTCTTTTCGAGACCGAGAAAGCGGATCGCCTCAAGCAATCTCAGGGCACCAATCGCATCGACATCCGCCGTGTACTCGGGAGCCTCAAACGAGACCGCCACATGGGATTGTGCACCAAGATTGTAGACTTCATCAGGTTGGATTTCGCCGATGATCCGAGTCAGGTTCGAGGTATCGGAAAGGTCTCCGTAGTGGAGTTTGAAGCGGGAGCCCTCAACGTGAGGATCCTCATAGATGTGATCCACCCGCTGGGTATTGAAGGACGAGGCACGGCGCTTGATGCCGTGAACTTCATAACCTTTCTCCAGTAGGAATTCTGCAAGATAAGAACCGTCCTGGCCGGTCACACCGGTGATGAGAGCTTTTTTCATGATGGGGAAGCTGGGAGCTGGGAGCTGGGAGCTGGGAGCTGGGAGCTGGGAGCTGGGAGCTGGGAGCTGGGAGCTGGGAGGTGGGAGGTGGGAGTTATCGAAGGGTTCTTCGAAACCCGATGATCATTCGGCTGATTTCCTCGAGTTCGTCGAGCAACTTGACCGGACGCTCGATCAGAACACCCCTCTGATTCAAGAGGATCAAAATGTTGGCGGTTTCAAATACGGACCGACGGGCAAAATTAAGGAACTGAGCGAACTCAGCGTTCGAAACACTTCCTGAGCCCTCCGCGATATTGTTGGTAATGCTCATGACCGCAGCTCGGAGCTGCTCGGCCCAACGAAATCGCTTCATCTCCTCCATTCGATCCGCGATATCAAACAAGGGATCGCTCGCTGCTGCTGCTCGCTGCCAGATCTCCAGATTCTCAAAGCGAAACCGCACGCTCATCTCTCAACAAATTTTTTCAGACTCCAAACTCCAAACTCCCCGCTCCCAGCTCCCAGCTCCAGACTCCCCGCTCCCCGCTCCCCGCTCCCCGCTCAAAGTCGCGCCGCCCCCGTTTGCAGTGTTGCCAGAAAATCCTGATAGGCACCTGCGAGACCGTCTCGGAAATCCACCTTGGGCTCCCATCCCGTGGCACGGATTTTTGAAACATCCACCAGCTTGCGCGGTGTTCCGTCCGGCTTGGTCGGGTCGGTCACGATCTTGCCGTTGAAACCAACCGTTTCCGCGACCAACTTTGCGAGTTCCATGATCGGGAGGTCGTCTCCGACTCCGACGTTCACCCAGTCGGGCGGATCGTTCAGATCAAGGAGGTGGAAGCAGGCGGCGGCGAGGTCGTCGACGTGGAGGAATTCGCGACGCGGCGTCCCCGTGCCCCAGATGGCCACTTCGCCCAGGCCGCTCTCCTTTGCCTCGTGGAAGCGCCGGATCAACGCGGGAATCACGTGGGAATTCTCGGGGTGGTAGTTGTCGCCGGGGCCGTAGAGATTGGTCGGCATCGCCGAATGATACATCAGGCCATGCTGGGCACGGTAATGCTGGCAGAGTTTCAGGCCGGCGATCTTGGCGATGGCGTAAGCCTCATTGGTCGGCTCGAGCGGACTCGTCAGCAAGCAGTCTTCCGGCATCGGCTGGGGCGCCAACTTGGGATAGATGCAGGTTGATCCGAGGAAAAGCACGCGTCCGACACCCGCCTGGCGACTCCCTTCGACAAGGTTCGCTGCAATGACGAGATTCTCGTAGATGAAGTCCGCAGGATAGCTCGAATTGGCATGTATCCCTCCGACCTTGGCCGCCGCAATGACCACGATGTCCGGTTTCTCCTCGGCGAGGTAGGTAAAGGTGGAGGCCTGATCGCAAAGATCCAGACGATCTCGTGTGGCAGTGAGCACTTCGAAGCCACCACGCGCCTCGGCACTCCGCACGAGGGCCGATCCCACCATGCCCCGATGGCCGGCAATGAATATCTTCTTCATGATTTTAAAGAGGAGCACAGGCGTCCCGCCTGTGACTTACAGATAGCGCAGGCGGGACGCCTACGTACCCTTTTCACGCCTTGACGACCAAACCCTCGCGGGTCTGGGTTTCAGCCATGGCATTGCGCGTGTCGACGATCAGGTCGGACCAGGCGGCGAGTTCTTCGAGATTGAAGGCGTCGTGTTTCGTGGCGATCACGACGCAGTCCTGGACCCGAAGATTTTCCTCGGTCCATGGCAGGGACTCCATGCCCGCCCAATCCATGTGCTCGCGGGTTGGCCCGACGACGGGCACATGGGGGTCGTGGTAGGTAATTTCGGCACCGAGGCGTTTGAATCCATCCATCAGGGCGAAGGTCGGCGACTCACGCATGTCATCGACGTTCGGCTTGTAGGCGAGACCCATCAGCAGGATCCGGCTGCCCTTGACCGATTTCCCCCGCTCGTTGAGCGCTTCCATGGTACGATGGATGACGTAGTCAGGCATCCCCCGGTTCACCTCACCGGCCAACTCGATGAAGCGTGTGTGAACGCCGTACTCACGCGCTTTCCAGGTCAGGTAAAAAGGATCGATCGGGATGCAATGACCGCCGAGACCGGGTCCGGGGTAGAAGGCGTTGAAGCCGAAAGGCTTGGTCGAGGCGGCACGGATCACCTCCCAGATGTCGATATCCATCCGATCCGCAGCGACCTTGAGTTCGTTGACCAGGCCGATGTTGACCGCCCGGTAGATGTTCTCGAGCAGCTTGGTCAGCTCCGCCACCTTGCACGAACTGACCGGCACAATCTTGTCAAAGGCCGCCTCATACAGGGCAACGCCCGCTTCAAGACAAGCCGGCGTCACGCCACCCACCACCTTCGGAATATTCGTCGCGGCAAATTGGGCATTCCCTGGATCTTCGCGCTCGGGCGAGTAGACGACAAAAACCGATTCCCCGGCTGTTAGACCCGCGGCTTCGAGACGAGTGACCAACTCCTCGTCGGTGGTCCCGGGATAGGTGGTGCTTTCCAGACTGATGATCTGACCCGGGTGCAGGTGCGGGACGATCGACTCGATCGTTCCGACCACGTAGCTCAGATCGGGTTCAAAGTGGGCGTCGAGAGGTGTCGGCACGCAGAGAATCAGCGCATCGCATTCGGCGACCCGGGCGAAATCCGTGGTGGCATCGAGCTTGCCGGACGCCTTTGCCGCGGCGACTTGCTCGTTCGGAATGTGTTTGATGTAACTGCGCCCCGCCAGCAGGGCCTCGGCCTTCGAAGGATCAATGTCGAAGCCGATGGCGCGGAATCCCGCATTGGCGTAGGCAAGTACCAGCGGCAAGCCGACATAGCCGAGGCCGACCACGCCGACGACGCCTTCCTTGCTTTTGAATTTATCGGCGGTCTTCATGCCTGAGCGTTTTCCGTCGACCCATAGCGCGCAATGAGTTTCTCGGCCTCCGTCAAGGCCATCCCGGTTACCTGATCCATGTTGTAGTAGCGGTAGGTCGCCAAGCGCCCGATGAAACTGGTCGAAGCCTCCCTCCCAGCGAGCTCGGCGTAGCGCCGGTAGAGAAGGGATGCCTCTTCCCGGGGGACCGGGTAGTAAGGCTCAAGCTCGGGGTTCCAATCCCTCGGATACTCGCGGGTGATGGCCGAAGCTCCGATCTGCTGCCCCGTCGCGTGCTTGATTTCGACAATCCGTGTGAAGGGAACTTCCGGGTCCGGATAATTCACCTGCATCGCCGGCTGCCAGAATCCGACTTTGCCGGAGATGGCTTCGCGAGCGCGCAACTCATCCGCAGAAAACCCCTCGTGCTCGAAGCGAAGCGAGCGATAAGGCAGCGCCCCGAAGCGCCGGCCGAAATAACCATCGATCGGGCCGGTGAAAACGAGATGGCGGTAATTCCAGCGTGCCTTGGCTTCTTCGAAATCCACACCAAGATGCAACTCAAGGTCCGGTGACGCTTCAACCATGCGCTCGAACATCGCCGTGTAACCATCTTTCGGCAGCGCCTGAAACTCTTCGCGAAGGTAGCGGTCGTCGCGGTTCGTTCTGATGGGAATCCGCGCACATAGGCTGGGATCCAAATCCCGCGGATGATGCTTCCATTGCTTGATCGTGTAGCCTTCGAAAAAACGCTCGTAAAGTTCGTGGCCGACCTGGGAAAGAATGACCTCCTCGGAGTTCTTCGGCTTGTCGAATGGAACGCGTTTCTCCTTCAGCCAGTTTTCAAATTCCCCGGTGCTTGAAGGACGCCCGATCAGTTCCTCAAAGGTGTTCAGGTTGATCGGGAAGCTCCAGAACCGTCCGTCCGTGAAGCTCTTGATCTGATAAGAGACGGGATGCCACTCGGTGAACTTGGAAAGGTAATCGACGATCCGCTGCGAATTACTACGGAAGTAGTGGGGACCATAGTGATGAATCAGCACTCCGCCCCGATCCGCCGAGTCGTAGGCATTCCCACCGAGATGGGAGCGCTGGTCGACGACCACGCATTTGAAGCCAGCGCTGGACAAACGTTCACCGGCCACCAGACCGGAGAAACCGGCACCGACAATCAGGAAATCAATGGTGGCATCTTCAACCATGGCTCAGACACCGAAACCGATCGCGGGCCTGCTCCGAAAAGGTTGAGGGTTCTGTTTGATCATTAGGAAATCCAGAGTTTAAACACGCTACCGCCCGTGGTCGTTCGTCCTGAGTGGACAAAACCAGAGGGCTAGAGAGGGTCGAATGGGTCTCAAATGGCCCGCGTAGGCCTTGAGCGCAGGACCATCGATGAGCCAATTTGTGAATTGTTCAATCCAAAATGAACAGATCGCAGCCCAAACTTCGAGGGGCCGCCGAGCTACGGAAGAGGCTTACGCGGAAGGAGAAGCGAAAACAGGTCCACCTCGACGACTTGCGGTTGTCCAAGAAAGTCCAAGAGCACTTTGACCCTTTCTTTTCCGGGTATGATCGAAACGATCTTTCCCTGAAATCCGCCAAGGGGACCGGTGGCGATCTCGACCTCTTCACCGGTTTCGATCTGGGGGCCGACGGTCAGCGTGTCTTCAACCCCCTCATCCCCTAGATTGCGGACGATTTCCTCTCTCAGGGCCTCGACAAAAGCATCCGAAACGGGGGGCACCTCCGTGCCAAAGCGAACCAGACCTCGAACTCCCGGCGAATACGTCACCGCCCGCTCATTTTCAAAGAGTTCAAAGCGAGCAAGGACGTAGCCTGGAAACAAGGCCTCAATCCACCAGATTTTTCCGCGACGCGTCGCTTTCCGATAGCGAAGACGCGGACAGAAGACCTCGACCCCTTCCAACTCACGCAGGTGCCCGGCCGCGATGTGCTCCCTCTTCGTTTGCGTCTTCACGCAATACCACAGAGGCTTCTTCCTTGAATCTGTCATTGACCGAGGACCTTTTGAAGCAGAGGGAGCACCATTCGTCCACGTCGAATCCAAGTTTCCAATTTTGCGACCCGTTCGTCGTAGAATTCCCGCAATTCAGGGTCCTCCTCCTCGCCCACGGTTTCGAGCAATCGCCCGACCTTCAATTGACCATTTTCCAAATGGGGGCGCACCTGCTCGCGGACGAATCCTCCCACCAGTTGCTTCAACTCCACATCCGCTTCGTAGTAGGTTCTCCTTACTCCATCGCCGGAGGTCTCCTTGATCGCTCCGAGGTCTTTGAGACTCCTCAGTCCTTGACTCGCCGAACCCTTGCTGATGCCCAGACGAAGGACGAAGTCGTCCAGCGAAAGAGGTTGAGGAGCAATGAACAACAAACCGTAGATCTCCCCGATTGATCGCGGCAGGCCAAGCACGCGCACGCCATCGACGAACACATCCACCACCTGCTTTTCCAGGTCGTTCATGCCGATCGCGGGCGTCGCTCCTTCTTCTCGGGTGCTGGGCACGCTGGGCGGCATAACTCAAAATACGATTGAGTTCAATCTGAAATGAACTTTCGTAAAATGCCGCCTACTTTTTTCCCTCAGAGCAATGTATAGGTTCTCGATGAATGCGCTAATCGGTCTAATCCGCATCGTAGGGGTCGTCGCTCTATCCGCTCTTGGAGCCGCCATTTATGCCCAAAGCGTTGATTCTCTGGTCCTTATCGACGCCAACAGCGATTCGCCGGTGGCCGGATTCAGTCCGATCCCCAACGGAGCGGTCATCGACACCTCGATCACCGGCACCGCCCTCAATATCCGCGCCATCACCACTCCCGATCCGACGGGCAGTGTCAAATTCGCGCTTTCTGGAGCGACCACCCACAATCAGACCGAGAGCGTCGCGCCCTATGCTCTCTACGGCGACAGCCCCGCTGGCGACTACACTGTCGGCTCCCTAAACAACGGAGCCCACACCCTGACGGCCACCCCATTCACCGGTGGAGGCGGTAACGGAACGGAAGGTACCCCCTTAACCATCACTTTCACCGTCGTCGACGGGCCTCCCCCGATCTTCTCCGTCAGTGCCGGTCCCGACCGCTCGCTGCTGCTGCCCTCCGATTCCCTGGTGCTTCAGGCGACCACGGCCAATGGTACTCCCCAGACCTTCAGCTGGTCTCAGGACTCAGGTCCAACAACGGCAACGCTCAGCGGCCAAAACACTTCCGCTCTCACCGCCTCCGATC
>NZ_JBATWY010000060.1:0-19970 GCF_049672945.1 Haloferula sp.
TCAGCGCTTCTACATCGATAGTTGGTCGAGAGTGGATCAAGCGCCCGTACATGAACTCCGCCGAAGCAAGGATGGTGAGCTCGTTTGCCAATTGGAAACGGCTGACATCAGTGAGCTGAAGGATGCCGGATGGAAGGCCCCGGAGCAGTTTGTCGCCAAAGGGCGAGACGGTGAAACCGACATCTACGGCATCATTGTCCGCCCCAGCAATTACGACCCTTCGAAGTCTTACCCAATTTTGGAGGACATCTATGCCGGTCCCCACAGCGCCTTCGTTCCGAAAGGGTTTCGCGCCTTCTCGAATATGCAGTCACTCGCTGAGTTGGGCTTCATCGTTGTCAAAATCGATGGCATGGGCACCTCGTACCGTTCGAAGGCCTTTCATGACGTCGCTTGGAAAAACCTCGGCGACTCCGGTTTCCCCGATCGCATCAAGTGGATCAAGGCTGCGGCTGCCAAGGATCCATCAATGGACCTTTCACGAGTCGGAATCTATGGCGGAAGCGCCGGCGGCCAAAGCAGCACACGAGCTCTCCTCGCCCATCCCGATTTCTACAAAGTCGCCGTCTCCGACTGCGGCTGCCACGACAACCGTGTCGACAAGATCTGGTGGAACGAGCAATGGATGGGCTGGCCGATCGGTCCGCATTACGAAGAGCAGTCGAACGTGACTCAGGCTCATCGTCTGAAAGGAAAGCTGCTCCTCATCGTCGGTGAGATGGATGAAAACGTCGACCCGGCCTCAACCATGCAGGTGGTCGATGCGCTGGTGAAGGCGGATCGCGATTTCGACTTGCTCGTCATTCCCGGAGCCGGGCATGGCGCGGCCGACACCAAATATGGGCAACGGCGCCAGCGGGACTACTTCGTCCGGCACCTGCTCGGGAAAGAGCCAAGGTGGGAAGACTAGAAAACCAACCACTTTTTCGAATTCCTCGCTATGGCTCGGAAGATCTCACGGGCCAGTGCGGAAACCAAACATCCCTGCCCAGACAGGCTGGGCAGGGATGTTTGGTCGGGCTGGCCGGATTCGAACCGACGACCCCCCGCCCCCCAGGCGGATGCGCTACCAGACTGCGCCACAGCCCGTTCCTTTTCCGTGAACGGACGCGCAGACAAGCAAGGGAAATCCGGGTTGGCAAGTCCGGAAAATCGAGGAGCATGGGAGGTGGCTCGGCCCCATGCCACAAGGAATGGCTTCCCCCGCCAATCGACTCACGAGCCTGCCAAAGACGGATCTTCCCGGGTCTCCACCTATGAAGAGCTGCGACCCATCGCGCCCAAGTCCTCCCTCCGAACCACGAGCCCTTGGTTCCTCCTAAGGATTGGCAAGGCGGGGATTTCCTGCGATGGATCTCGCCATCATGGAACGGATCAAGACAGCGATTGTCGGCGCCAGCGGATACACCGGTCAGGAACTCCTGCGGCTGCTGCTGCTCCACCCCGACGTCGAACTCGTCGCCGCCACCTCGCGTCAAGAGGCAGGCAAAGCCCTCTCGGCGGTCTTTCCACGCTACCGTTCGCTGCCGGGCGCCGATCTGGCTTTCATCGAGCCGGACCCCGACACCATCGCCGCCAGCGGTGCTTCCGCCGCCTTCCTCGCGCTGCCTCACGGCGTGGCGGCCGAGATCGCCCAGGCGCTGCTCAAGCGCGGCCTCAAGGTCATCGATCTCAGCGCCGACTTCCGGCTACGCGATGCCAAGGTCTACGAGGAGTTCTACGGTCATCCCCATCCCGCGCCCGAAATGCTCGCCGATGCGGTCTATGGACTTCCGGAAATCCGGGCCGCGGAAATCCGGGATGCCCACCTGATCGCCTCGCCCGGTTGCTACCCGACAAGCATTCTCCTGCCCCTCCTGCCGCTGGTGAAAAAGGGACTGATCGATCCCGCGACCATCGTCGCCAACTCCATGAGCGGTGTCAGCGGTGCGGGAAAAAAGGCCGATCTCTCCCTGCTCTTCTGCGAGTGCAACGAAAGCGCCCGTGCCTATGGCGTGCCGAAACATCGACATCTCTCGGAAATCGAACAGGAACTTTCCCTCGCCGCCGGCAAGCAAGTCGTCATCACCTTCATCCCGCATCTGATTCCGGTGAATGCGGGCATTGCCACGACGACCACCGCGATGCTCGCCAAAGGCACCGACCCCCAAGCGGTCGGTGAAGCGCTTGAGCTGGCCTACGCCGAGGCACCTTTCGTCCGCCTGCTCGGCGAAGGCGGCTGTGCCGACACCAAGAATGTCACCCGCACCAACTTCATCGACATCGGTTGGACCTACGACGATCGGACCGGCCGCGTATTGCTGATGAGCGCCGAAGACAACCTCGGCAAGGGTGCCGGAAGCCAAGCCGTGCAGTCCTTTAATATCCTGTTTGGTTTACGGCAGACCGACGGGTTGCATTTTGTCTGAAACTTCCTCAGGTTTGAAGGCCTGCCCCTGCTGTCATGGATTTCCCACTAACCCGGATCAAAGGAGGTGTCGGCGCACCCCGCGGTTTCCGCACGGCCGCCATCGCCTGCGGAATCAAAAACCCAAAGCTCAAACGACTCGATCTCGGACTGATCGCGTCGGATAAACCGTGCACCTCAGCCGGAACTTTCACCACCAATCGCGTCAAGGCCGCCCCGGTCCGCTTTTCCCAGATCAATATTCGCAAAGGCAACATCCAGGCCATCATCGCCAACTCCGGCAACGCCAATGCCTGCACCGGGGTGCACGGCATCTCCGATGCCAGATCGATGGCCGACGGCGTCGCCAAACCACTCGGTCTCAAGCGCAGCGAAATCGGCGTCTGTTCCACCGGAGTCATCGGACTACCCATGCCGATGTCGCGGATCGAGCCGCACTATGGGACCCTCGTCGAAGCCCTCGGGACCAAGAACGGCACCGATTTCGCCAAAGCCATCATCACCAGCGACACCCACCACAAGGAACTCGCCATCTCCTTCGATCTCGGCGGCCATCGCGTCCGCCTCGGTGGCTGCGTCAAGGGGGCCGGCATGATCTGCCCGAGCATGGCGACGATGCTCTGCTTCATCACCACCGACGCCTCGATTCCCAAGGCAACCCTGCAGAAGGCGGTTGAGGAAGTCGTCGAGGAAAGCTTCAACCGCATCACTATCGACGGTGACATGAGCACCAACGACACCGTGCTGGTGCTTGCCAACGGAGCGTCAGGCATGCCGCCGGTCCGACGCAACGGCCCGCGCTGCCGCCAGTTCCGCCAGGCACTGCGCTGGCTGATGCTCGAACTTGCCAAGATGATCGTCCGCGACGGCGAACGCGTGACCAAATTCGTCACCGTTAAGGTCAGGGGTGCCAAAACCTATCTCGATGCCAAAAAGGTCACCGAAGCCGTTTGCAAATCGCAACTCGTCAAGGCTTCCTGGAATGGTGGTGACCCCAACTGGGGACGCGTCATCCACGCCGTCGGCTACTCACGCGCCCGCATCCGTGAAGAGCTCATCGACATCCTCTACGACGGCGTGCCCGCGTGCCTCGGAGGACTTCAGGCCGAAACCCCGATGGATCGGCTGCGCGACATCGTGGCTCACGACGAATTCAACATCGAAATCCATCTCAACCAGGGAAAAGCCGACTACGAAATGTATAGTAGCGACCTCTCTCCCGAGTACGTCGATTTCAACCGCTCGGAATACGCCTACTGGAAGCAGGCGCGCAGGGATGGTCTGGTGTAGCAACCGGCGTGAATCAGGCTTGCTCCCTTGCCGCTGGTCAATCCCTGCCCGAGACGTCATGCTACTTCCGCCATGCCCATGATCTCCCGAAGGAAAGACAAGTATGAGGTCTCACTACCGCTGCGGCAGTACCTCTATCACTTCGACCGGATGCGTGAGATTCCCCGGGTCTATCAGGACCTGACCCGTTTTTTGGGATCGACCCCCTATGAGGATCCCACCGGGAAGGAAACGCTTTGGCTCAGCGTCTACTACGATCCCGAACACATGCGCGAGCTGCGGCCACGCCTCGCCCAGATCTATACCGAGCTGAAGGGTGGGGGGGATACCAGCGACCGGGACCACCTCAACGTCGACCGCATCGACTTCGGCGAATTCGGCAACTCCCGGCCCTTCCGCATCCGGATCACCAATTCCTACAACGACAACTCCGACTACTTCTACGTCAAACAAGCGGACGCCTCCCGGATCTTCGGTCTGGAGCTCGAGCACATTCTCTCGCCCAACCGCATCAACTACCTCGTCAATGGCAACACCCTGATCGAGGAGCACATTGCCGGCGTGCCCGGTGATGTGTTTCTCCGCGAACACCTGCCCAAACCGGAACTCAACAATGTCCGGATTGCCAAGGAGTTCACCAAGTTCAACGAACGCTGCTTCATCCGTCTTCTCGGCGACATGCGCAGCGTGAACTACGTCGTCGACATCACCCCGGACTTCGAGGAGGTCCAGTACCGGGTCCGGCCGATCGACTTCGACCAGCAAAGCTACGAGAAACGTGGTAAGACCTACCTCGCCTATCGCTTCGACTCAAACAAGGCCATCACCCGGCTCGCCTTCAGGGCCCTCAACCGCAAGACGATCGAACAGTATGTTGCGGAAGAACACTCCCAGATGGCTCGCCGGGCCAAGGTCGAAAGCCTCCGCCTCAAAGCCCTCCTGGGCGTCATGCAACGGGAGGAACTCGCTCCACGCGAGCATGTTGTACGGCTGGCATCCGATCTGGCAAAATACCACCACGACGATGTCTATCGCGACTGCCGGACCATGGGTGAGCTCACCGCCACCCACATCACCCACATGCTCGAGCTCTGAGCAGCATTCATTTCAAAGGGCCATCCCGAGAGCCTGCGGCATCCGGTCTTATTTCTCCTCGATCCAGACGTTGCGGAACTGGACGGGATTGCCATGACCTTGGAACTGGAGAGAACCCTCGGGAACCTCCGCCAGCTTGCCTCCGTTTCCGGTGCCCTTCGGAAGCTCGAGGTCATCGTGAATCTTCACGCCGTTGTGAAACACCGTCACCCTCGCATTTGAAACCTTCTTCCCGCCTTCGAGCTTCGGGGCAGTGAAGTCGATGTCGTAGCTCTGCCATGTCAGCGGTGGCAGACACATGGGAACATCGGGTGTCTTGAACTTGTAGAAGCTTCCGCACCACTGCTTGGAGTCAGAGAGGTTTTCCCCATCCCAAGTACTAAGATCGTAGTCGAGACCGAAGCTGTCAAGGATCTGAACCTCGTAACGATCAAAGATGTAGATTCCGCTGTTGCCACGATCCTGGTGGCTCAGCGGCGTTTCCGGCTTGTAGGGGAGGCGGAACTCAAGGTGCAGTTTGAAATCCTTGAACTTGCGTTTGGTGGTCGTGCCCGCCATCAGGAATCCATCCTCGACCTTCGCCTTGTTCCACTCCCCCGTGCCCTCACCGTCGAACAACACGACAGCACCTTCCGGCGGCTTGGCTCCAAGTGTCGGGACCTCGCGCTCGATACGTTCAAATTTCGCCAACTTCCTGGAGACGAGCGCCTTGTCCCCGCTCGATCTGGTAATCTTCGAGCCGTCCCAACCCGCGCCGGGAAGCCCACCCACATACTCGGAAATGATGAATCTCCCGTTACCAGTCGCGACCACCTGGGCAGCCTTACCATCAGCAACATACTCTCCCTGAACGTTGAAATCCGGGTCTTCGGCCGCCGCCTTGGCAGGGTCCGTCCAAGTTGGTTTTCCGAGAAGGGGAAGCGCCGCACAGGAAAGAGAAGTCGCGAGAAGTGCGGGAAATAAAATGGATGCTTTCATGTTCAGGGATGGAATTTCCAGATGAGTGGAATGGTGATCGAGGCGATCACCCACAATATAAGATTCAAAGGCAGTCCAACTTTCACGAAATCCTTGAAATGATAGCCCCCGGCGCCAAAGACGTAGGTATTCGTCTGGTAGCCGATCGGTGTCGCAAATGAAGCACTGGCTCCGAACATCACCGCCACCAGGAAGGGAAGGGGGGATACCTCCACCGCCTCGGCAATCCGAATGACGATCGGAGCCAGCACCACCGCCACGGCATTGTTTGAAACCATCTCCGTCATGATGCTCGCCAGCAGGTAGATGCCGCAAAGGATGCCCCACGGACCCAGCGGACCCAGTTTGTCCGCGACGAATGTTGCCAGCGTCGTGGCCGCGCCCGTCTTGTCCATCGCCACACCCAGCGCCAGCATGCCGATGATCAGCAACAGGATCTTCCAATCGACCGCTTCATAGGCTTCCCGCGGACTGAGACAACCGACCAGCAGCACGAACAATGCGGCGAGGAAGGCCGCGGCAAAGGTATCGAGCTTCAACGAAAGCCCGATCCATTCGAAATTGAAGGCGGCGAGAAACACGAAGAGCACGATGCCCGCCAGTGCGAAGGGGGCCTTCCTCAGATTGAAGACTTCCGGACGAGGCTCGGAGAGGGTGATGAAATCGCGCTCGGCCTTCAATCGCTCGATCCCTTCCCGAGAACCTTCAACGAGCAGCGTGTCACCGAATTCCAGCCGCAGGGTTTCAAAGTCCTTGGTGATGTTCTGACCCTCACGGTGGATGGCCAGAATCAGCGAGCCATACGATTGACGGAATGCGATGTCCGCCAGACTGCGACCCGCCAGCCGGGAATTCGGCCCGATCATGCCCTCCAACAGCACGGCTTCCCGCTGCTCGAGAGCATCGAGTTCCTCACCCATCCCCAAGCTGACATCGTCGGATCGGTGCAACTCGGCCACGCCTTTCGTTCCCGTCCGAATCAGGAGACGGTCGCCTTGCTCAAGGATGATCTCCTTCAGGTTGGCCTCGAGGATCCGACCACGACGGCGAATCTCGATGATCTTCAGCTTGCGGGAACGGTTCGCCAGAACTTCGAGTGCGCTCTTCCCGATCAGCGGCGAGTTTTCCGGGACGCCGGCCTGGATCAGGAATTCCCGGCCGCGAGTGGCATCCAGCAAGGTCGCCAAAGTATCCCGCGCCGGCAGCAGTTTCGAACCGAAGAACCAGAGGTAGCTTCCTCCGACGACGGCGTAAATGATGCCAAGTGGAGCGATCGAAAAGAGGTGGAACTCCGCAATGCCTTGCTCCCGCGCAATCCCGTCGACGAGGATGTTGGTCGAAGTCCCGGCCATTGAGCAGGTCCCGCCCAAGATCGTTGCGTAGGACATCGGAATCAGCAGCCGCGAGGGTTTCGCACCGCTGTCCCGGCAGAAGCCAAGAATCACCGGCAGCAGAATCACCACCAGCGGCGTGTTGTTGACGAAGGCGGAACACACCGTGCAGACAATCAGCAGCGCAGCGAGAGCGCGGCGTTCACTGCCTTTGGCCACCGTGTTGAAAATCCGCCCGAGTCTCGCGATCTGCCCGGTCCGCTCGAGCGCCGCACTGATGATGAACAGCGCGCCGATCGTCACCGGAGCCGGATTGGAAAAAGCCGACAACAAATCGTCGCGATCCAGAATACCGGTCACCAGCAGAAGACCCGCCGCGCTGAGCGCCACCAACTCGACGGACAACTTCCCCCAGAGGAAAGCCGCGAAGACCGCAATCGTTAGAGCGAAGACAAAATACTGATGCCAATCGGGAACCACGGATCGGATGATCGGGCTTCAAGGCGGCGGAACCAAGAGCGAATTGTGGCGTCATTGCCACAGCGCCACTGCCGTAGCAAGGTACTCCTGTCCAACAAGCTGCATCGCCAGTAATCACCTCAGAGCCCGTGGACTGCTGCAGCCCGCTGTCGGTGGGACAGCCCTGCTGTCGCCGCACGAGGGAGCAAGGGCGTTCTCGCCCTGCCGAAGCACTGCACAAGTTCGCCCCCACCCAGTCTCCCCAACGGAGAGCGTTCATCCTGAACGCTTCGGCTCATGGACATCCTGTCCATACGCGCCAGTCGTGCGTCCTATTCTTATGGACCGCTATCCTTGTTTGACCCGAGTCGCTATTTCCGCGTCGGATTCCTCAAGCACCACCATCCCGATCCGAACAGCATCAAAACTGCGACAGCCAAAGGAGTCCATGAAACCTTGGAGGATTTTGGTCGGGTCGAAGTATACGCCTCTTCAGGCGCAGACACCGTGCGGCGCTCCCGTACTTTCGCCGGAATCTCAACTGGACCTGAAAGATTATAAATCTGGGAGCTTCCTTTGAACTGAAAAGTTCTCACGCCATCACTGACCTGCTCACCCCATTTCTTCCATGCCAAAAGGTCCCTTTTATAAGTTCCTGGGCCGAATCGGGTGTTGGGAACCGGGGGTGCGTCAATCATCCCACAGAGAGTGGATTCAGCTAAAGTGCAGTTCGAAAAAATTTCGCTGCCAGGTTCAAGTTCTTTGTAGTCGATATTGTCATCAAGAAGGCTGATCAGCAATTCAACCACCTGAGCTGACTCCATTTGGCCGAGACTTCTGAAGAGCCGAGTCCGCTCGCTATTGTAGTCGATTTTCCCTGGATTTTCGTGATGTGTACTCCTCAATGACTTCAAGTGGTCTTCAAAGAATACCGCGTGGTTGGAAATCGATGTCAGCTTCCTGCTTGCTAAAGCCGACACCTCCGCTTGTAGCTCTGAAACCTCTATTCCAGGATACTTTATCGCAGCGTACGCTGCGAGCTTGAGCATCTCGTCCGCCGTGGGTTTGTCCCCAACTTCCTTGATGAACCGAACACTTTCGTTCCTCCAGACTTCCTGTGAGAAGGACGGCTCAGACGAAAAACAGGTCTCAGTAGCCAGGGTGACTACCAGCACGATTAAGAAGAAGTCTTTCACTGGGTTAATCGCCCTCCGACTTCCTCTTCAACAATCCAAGAAACCGCCTCGTCGCATTCAGCTTTCGAAGGTCGAAGCGAAACCATCAAGTTTTTCATATTCTTCGAAGTCCTTGGCTGACTCTAACATCATGGAATCAGGAACACCTTACCGGACCTTGCCGGGTCGGACAGCCGGGATAGGGCTGTCTTGAAATCCGACAACTGGTGCGTCGAATCCACCGGGATATGGAGCGTTCCCGCCACCATTTCGGCAGCCAGTCGCGAGTAAGTTTCGTCGATTTCCTCTCGGGGAGCCGATTCAATCCAACGACTGACCCACAATCCCCGTATCTTGATATCCTTGAAAATCAGCAGCCCATTGGGAACCGAAAGCGGCCGCAGGGCCATCGCCCCGAAGGTGATCTGAGTACCGCCGGTGGCCAGACACTTCAATTGCCGCAAGGCGCTATCGCCCCCGACACAATTGAAACCAAGCAGGGGAGGAACTGAACCACAGATTGCCCGGACCGAGTCAACCACCTCGGAGTCGTCGAGGAGCACCTGGTCCGCACCGGCAACCACCAACTGGGGTATCAGCTCGGTGCGACGTACTAGATTGATCGTACGAACTCCAAGTGATCCTGCCAACTGGATCACACAGCGACCAACGCCGGAGTTGGCGGCATTCTGAATGATCCATGATCCGCGCGGGAGCTGCCCGAAGCCGGTCAGCAGTCGCCATGCGGTGGCGGGATTGACCTTGAGCATCGCCGCCTGTTGCGGGTTGATGCCCTCGGGCAACTTGAAGAGATGGGCTGCGGGAACCTGCGCATGCGTCGCCCACAAACCAGCCCGTCTGAGAAAGATGCAGCGATCGCCGGGTTTGAAATCCGGGGAAAGGCTTTCGACGACCTCGCCGCAAGCCTCGATCCCCGGAACCGTCGGAAGCTCGGGCTTCACTCCGTAGGTTCCCGCAATGAAATTCAAGTCTGCGGGGTTAATGGGGCTGGCGAGGATCTTGAGCCGGACTTCGTTTTGGGTGAGTGCCGGCAGCTTCAGGTCCTGAAGCTGGAGAACTTCCTCGGCCTTGCCGAATTCGCTGAATTGGAGGGATTGCATGGCAGGAGTCTGGACCGTGACGATCAAGGAAACAAGCCGCGCTGACTCTTCACATCGGCCACCGTCTTGATTGCAAGTGACTGAGCGGCAGTTCTTTGAGGCAGTTTGTTCGTTTCCGCGAAATGAAGAACTCGATTGAAAGTTGCTTCGAGCATGGTCTCGAGCCGCGTCAGGACCTCGCGCTCGGTCCATTGAAAGCGCTGCAGATTCTGCACCCATTCGAAGTAGGAGACGGTGACACCACCGGCGTTGCAGAGGATGTCAGGGATCAGGAAAATGTCCCCGCGATCAGAAATGATCTGATCCGCTTCCGTGGTCGTCGGTCCGTTCGCGCCTTCAGCGAGAACCCGGCATTTCAACATGGGGGCATTCTCCCGATTGATCGCCATGTCGGTGGCAGCGGGTGCGAGGATATCGCATGGCTGGGTGAGCATCTCCTGCGGGTCGATCGCGTCGGCCCCGGCAAAACCTACGACGCTTCCAGTACTTGCGACATGCTTGGTCAGCTCATCCAGATCCAGTCCGCCTGCATTCCAAACGGCGCCGGAGACGTCTGAAATGCCGGTGATCTTGACTCCATAGGATGCAAGGGTCCGGGCCGCATAGGATCCGACATTGCCGAATCCCTGGATGATCGCGGTCGCTCCTTCGATCTGCACGCCGAGCTTGTTCAAGGCCCTTGATGCGAGGAAGGCGACACCATGGCCGGTGGCACGGGTCCGGCCGGCAGAACCCTGCAAATTCAGGGGTTTTCCGGTCACAATTCCCGGAACAAGGCGGCCGGCACGGGTCGCGTAGGTATCCACGATCCACGCCATGGTCTGCTCATTCGTCCCCATGTCCGGCGCCATCACATCGATGTCCTCGCCAATGAAAGGCGTAATCTCCATCGTGAAGCGTCGAGTGATCCGCTCGAGCTCCCCTTGGCTGAGCGTCCGCGGATCGCAATTGATGCCGCCCTTGCCTCCGCCGAAGGGGAGATCCATGAGCGCGCATTTCCAGTTCATCCACATTGCCAGCGCGGCGACTTCTCCGAGCTCGACCTTGGGGTGGTAGCGGAGGCCGCCCTTGACCGGACCCCGGGTCAAATGGTGCTGCACCCGGTGCGCGAAATAGACTTTGGTCGACCCATCATCATGTCTAACAGGAACAGTGACGGTGATCAGCCGCTTGGGCCATTTGCAACGTTCGCGGAGCTCGTCGTTGAGTTCCAGAAAGTCGGCAACCTGATCGAATTGGGCGGCCGCCATGGCAAAGACGGGATTTTGGAGCAACTCGGTGCGCATGGCCCAATCCATAGCGCTGCCCTCTAACGACCGCGAGCTTAAGCTCGCGGTCGCGCCCCTTCGAATCTAGCTTCGTCGTGCAATGGAGCGCTTGGCAATCGATGGCAAGTTCCTGCGGGTCGGTGACCAGCGGGTGTTCCTGCGCATGGTCACTTATGGACCCTTTCCTGGCGGCTGGCCTCAGGATCTGCGCGCTGAGCTTGAACGGGTTAGGGCTTCCGGGTTCGATGCAATGAGGCTCTACGAGTGGCCGACCCGTGAGCTCCTCGACGCCGCGGAATCATTGGGGCTACGGGTTTTCGCCGGAATCAAGTGGGCCCAGTCCTGCGATTTTTTCCGCCACGACGAGCTGCCAAATGCGAAGGCGGCCTTGGCGTCCGGCCTCGCGAGACACGGGAAACATCCGGCTCTCGCTGGGGTCTTCGTCGCCAACGAGGTTCCCGCCGATCTCTCCCGCTGGATGGGGCCTTCGAAAGTCCGCCGAGCCCTTGAGGACCTGATCTCGATTGGCAAAGGCGCCTGTCCCGAATTGATCTGGTGCTACGGGAACTACCCGGGAACCGAGTATCTGGAACCCGGCAATGCGGATCTAACAGCGATGAACGTCTACCTCGAGAACGAGGAGGACTTTCGTGCCTATCTGAAGCGGCTCCACCACATCGCCGGCGATCGGCCAGTATTGATCTCGGAGTTTGGACTCGACTCCCGACGCAACGGACTGGAGGCCCAGGCCGAAACCCTGAGCTGGGGGCTTCGTGCCGCCCACGAAGCGGGCATGGCGGGCATGGCGATCTATGCCTGGAGCGACCGCTGGCAGAATGCGGGAAGGGAGGTGCTCGATTGGGACTTTGGACTCATTGACCGCCAGGGCGACGACAAGCCCGCGCTGGCGGCGGTTCGGGAAACGGACACCAAAGAGACTTGCCCCAGTCCCAAGCAGAACTTCTCCGTGATCGTCTGTACGCGAAATGGCGGGGACCGAATCCGGAGCTGCCTGAACGCCATTTCAAAGTTGCAGAATGTTGATTTCGAGGTGCTTGTGGTGGATGACGGCTCCACGGACGGGACCCCGGCCCTGATCACGGAAGAGTTTCCCGAAGTGAAACTGGTCCGCATCGAACATGCGGGACTCAGTGCGGCCCGCAATGCCGGCGCCGAAGCGGCGAAAAACGAGATTCTCGCCTTCACTGACGATGATTGCGAACCGGATCCGCATTGGCTCGCCGAGATCTCGGGCTGCTTTTCCGATGGCTGGGATGCCGCCGGTGGTCCGAATCTTCCGCCTCCTTCATCTAACAGAATCGAGGCGGTGATCGCAGCGGCTCCGGGTGCGGCCAGTCACGTGATGCTTGATGATTCCGAAGCCGAGCACATCCCCGGATGCAATCTGGTCGTACTGCGATCGGCGTACTTTGCCATCGGGGGATTCGATCCGGCCTATCGGACGGCGGGTGACGATGTGGATTTTTGTTGGCGGCTTCGCGACGCCGGATACCGCATTGGATTCTCTCCGACCGCTTTCGTGTGGCATCACCGCAGGCCATCGGTCCGCGGCTATCTCCGGCAGCAGATCGGCTACGGCAAGGCGGAAGCCATGCTCATGAAAAGGCATCCCAAGCGCTTCTCTCCCTCAGGTGATGCGATGTGGCATGGTACCATCTACACCGGTAGCCCAGTGCGCGCTTCAGAGGCAGCCGTCATCTACCATGGACTCATGGGAATGGCTGGCTATCAGGGAGTTATCTCTCGAACACAGCCCTTGAGGGAGCTCGACGAGCGATTCGGAGCTGCCGCGAACCAGTGGCTTCTTGGCGGGCTTTCCTGGCTCGCTCCGCGACTGCGAGCTTGGGCCAGGATCCGCCGTTTCCGCGGGCCATTGCCAGTCGAACGAGCTCAAGTGGACGGCCCTTCATCTGAGTTCGCCCTGTGGAACGGCGAAGATCGGGAAGTGGTTTTGAAACGGCTGCTCGATTGCGGTTGGCAGGCTGGCGGTACGACCGATGAGTGGGACGTCGTGAAGGATGGCACGAGGATCTTGATCGCCACGGAGAAAGGTGAAGGCATCGGGAAGTGCACGCTTTTCCGGGTCTGGGGGGATGCCTCAAAAGTTGATGTGCTGGAGGAAGCGAAGGTGCTCTCCTGAGTTTGGAGTGCGGTGGCAGAGAGCAACATCGACACCGCAGTCCAAAGTCGATCGTTGATCCCCGGCGATGGGCGGGCGATAAGCTGCGGTCGTGAGCCTGACGACCCGTGACTTCCATTTTGAACTCCCTGAGGAGCTGATTGCATCCCGCCCGCTGGCAGAGCGATCGGCCTCGCGGATGATGGTGATTCACCGGGAGAGCGGTGAAATCGAGCACCGGATGTTCCGCGATATTCAGGCATACCTGCGTCCTGACGACCTTCTGGTTCTCAATGATACGCGGGTGATTCCGGCGCGATTCTTCTCGGATGATGGAAAGATCGAGCTTCTTTTCCTCGACCGCCTCGGTGCCAATCGATGGAGCTGCCTGGTAAAGCCCGGGAAAAAGATGCGGCAAGGAAAGTCGGTCGTTGTGGCTGGAAGTACGGGAATTGTCGTAGATATTTTCGAGAACGGGGATCGCTTGATCGAGTGGGATCAGGAACCGGATCTGAATGAGGTGGGTCATCTTGCCTTGCCGCACTACATGGGTCGTGATGACGAGCTTGAAGATCGCGAGCGCTATCAGACGGTTTACTCAAAGGAAGAAGGGGCGATTGCCGCACCGACGGCAGGGCTTCACTTCACCCCGGAGATTCTCGAGGGAATTCGTCACGCTTTCCTCACCCTTCACGTCGGAGTTGGGACCTTCCGCCCAGTGAGCGCAGAGCGCCCGGAAGAGCACGACATGCACTCCGAGCGCTACGTCATTTCGAGCGAGACCGCCCGCCAGGTCAACGAAGCCGGTCGTGTGGTGGCCGTCGGCACGACCGTCACCCGGGTCCTTGAATCGCTGGCGCGTGAGGGATCACCCAAGCTGGAAGTGAAAGATCATCGTGGTGAAACGAACATTTTCATCTATCCACCGTATCAATACAAGGCGGTGGATGTGCTGCTCACGAACTTCCACCTTCCCGAAAGCACCTTGATCATGCTCGTCAGTGCGATGGCCGGTCGGGAACTCGTGTTGAAGGCCTACAAGGAAGCCGTGAAGGAGAAATACCGCTTCTACAGCTACGGCGACTGCATGCTGGTGATTTGATTCGGGGGCCGTCGATCCCTGCGGGAACGGGATGAACCACCTCGGATGAAAAATCCATTGCGCAGGGGAAGGGGGGCGTGTTGACTTCCGCCGCTGTCAGGGGCCGTGGAGCTTCGGCAGGTGAACCCCGCCAGGCCTTAACAGGAGCAACGGTAACTTGTCCGGATTTGCCGCGGTTCCCTGGCAGCACTTCTTCCTACTCTTGGAAGTCGCCGAGCTTCTCGGCATTCTCGATCTCGAGCGCATTCCAGATCGCCTTCTTATCCAGCGCGGTCGGTAAAAGTGACGGAGAGGGTTGGTCAGCTGATGTCCCACGCAGTTCGTCGACGGTTCGCGTCGGATCGAGCCGATTCAGCGGAAGCATGCTGTAACCCGCGCCGATATCCACACCATCGCTTTGGCGCATTTCAAAATGGAGATGAGCCGGGTAGTGGCCATTGGCGGTGCCGACCTGACCGATTTTCTGACCGCGACCGACGAGGCTGCCCATCGCTACGTCGATCCGATGCAGGTGTGCATACATGCTCTGGATCAGACGCCCATCACGACTGCGATGAGCGAGCACCAGCACTTTGCCCCAGCCGGGAGATGGTTCACCGGAGTAGACCACGAGGCCGTCAGCGGTGGCGAAAACCGGATCGCCAAGATCGGTATCCATACCGCCCAGGCCATTCAGATCATCACCGGTATGATAACCGCCCCGCTTGTCGTTCATTTCCCAGAACTTCTGGGCATTGTAGGTCAGGCCACCATGCTCGCTTCCCATCGGTGCATCAAAACGCAGTGCCGCAGGTATGGCCGCAAGCTGCCAGGCAGAAAATTGATGCAATCGGTGTCGCGGCTGATGATCTGCTGGCAGGAACAAGGGCGCGTCGGCTCCTTGCATGCTGGTCAGATTCTCGACCGGTCCGAGTTTGTGGGCCGACTCTCTCCACAGCACGAAGGCAATCATGGTCGCTCCCAAAAGAATCAGGACGAAGGTGGCTGGACTGAAGAGTTTCAAGAATCGGAATAGAAGAGGAGGGGAGGGGGCAGGCTCAGAAATCGAGATAGATCTCGGTCCGTCGGTTGGCTCGGCGACCCGCCGGGTTGTCTGCGCCGGACTCGGTGAAATTCGGTCGGCGTGGCTGGCTCTGACCTCGGGCCACAGTGATGATTTGGCTCTCTTGAACCCCCATGCGGATCAGGGTTTCCTGCACGCTGGTAGCTCGCTGTGAGGAGAGTTGATCGTTGTACTCCTCCGTTCCCAAGGCGTCGGTGTGCCCGGAAATGGTCAGCTTTTTGTCGGGGTCCGTCTGTAAAATCTCGGCCACGATTTGGAGTTGTCGTTCGGTGCGCTCGGTCAGGCCACCTTCGTCGAAGTCGAAATAGAGGACCAGCGTATCACCCCCTTTGGGATTCTTTACCAAGGGGGTGTAATAGACGTCGCCGCCGGCCACGCGGCGGGCGTAGTCGGCGAGCAGCTGATCAAGATTGATCTCCACGAGACGCCAGTTCTTGTCCTCCTCGGACTGCCTCACGGTGATCGAGAACTGGGCGGCATCCGAATCATCCGCGGCCAGCACATGGGCCAAATAGCCCGCCGTATCGCCGCGCTGAAACATCGCGCGCAGCGGCTTTTCGCGTCGCAGCTTGTAGTTGCCCTCTTCAAAGAGAATGCAAAGCCCGGCGATTTTGGCATCGGACACGGCCGAGGAATCGACGAACTCCTTGGCCAATTCAAACTCCTGCCGGAGCGCCGCCTGGAGGAAGGAATCGACAATCCCCAGCGAGTCCACCAGTTGGGCTCGCGGAATGGCTTCACTCGCAGCTGGGGGTAGGACAATTTGTGTCACGCCCCACTTGCCATCGCGGCGTTTGAGATCGAGAAGGATGCGATCCCGGCCGGGTTCCGCGCCATCGAGATAGAGCGCCCAGCGGGCATGTTCGTTGAGTTTCAGCTCTCCCACCTCGACGGAGGAATCGGGTTTGCGGAGCTTGAGGTTTCCGCTTGCGGCCAATTCCGCCAGCCGCTTCTTGGCTTCGGGAGTCAGAACTTCCGAGCCGATCATGCGGCTAAAGCCGGCCAGATCACCCTCATCGAGCGCCTTCCCGATCTGTTCCACGAGCAGCGTCGGGCTGCTACTAAGGATTCCTTCGCCTACCTGATCCATGGCAGCCAGAGGGTCAGGCGTATCCACCGGATCAGGCGCGAGAGCCGGAATCGGATCCGGTTCCACGACGTCTTCCTCGATCACTGTCCGCTCGATCAAGTCCGCTGTCGGTGGCGCTTCAATGGTTTCGGGATCCGCCCTCCGGAGTAGAATGAACAAGGCCACCCCGCCTCCGAAGATCAAGGCAGCAAGAAGCATGGGCCATTGGGTGCGATTCATGATTCACGAACTTTGCAGCCGATTATCTCAAGCAGCAAGCGCCGCTAACAATACCTGAACGTTCGCTCATGTCCTGATTTATCGACCCGAAGTCGAATCATCCACCGACTCTTGGGGAAGCTCGACACCCTCCGCCGCGTCAGGGAGCAGCGGGGGCAGCATGACTCGTATGCGCTCCGATTGACGAAGCACCCGGAGGTCCGTGGGCTGTTTCGGAGCCGATGCCGCAAGGTAGCGATAGAATTCCTCGCTCGTCTTCACGGCGGTCTGGTTGACGGCCTCGATCAGGTCGCCAACCACCAGTCGCCTCTCGGCCAGCCCACCTCTTGAGATTCCAGCGACGACCACGCCCTGAAGTCCTGCTTTCCCATCGACAGGGTCCAGATCACGGACCTGCACGCCGATGGCGCTCAGCAGTTCCTCGCCTTCGGGAGCAGAACTCTGGGGAACTGGTTTGGAACGCTGGCCGTGATTCGCTTTGCGCGCGGTAATCCTTGCCTTCATTCCCAGCACTTCGCCGTCGCGCCAGACTTCAATCAACACTTCCTCATCGACCCGACTCCGCTGAACCAGGTTGAACAGAGTGCCGAGATTATCCGTCACTTCCCGGTCGTAGCTGACGATGACATCCCCGGCCTGGAGCCCGGCTTTTTCCGCCGGAGAATCTTCACTGACGCTGCCTACGACCACCCCCGGGCCGTCATATCCCAGAGATGCTTTGGCGATCGGATTGGGATCCATCTGCACGCCGAGGTAGCCGCGGATCAGTCGACCGCGTTTGAGGATGGTGATCAGCGCCTCTTTGACATCATTGGAGGGAATCGAAAAACCCACGCCTTGAAACCCCGAGTTCACCCGATCATCCGGTCGATAAATAGCCGAATTGATGCCGATGATCTCGCCTTGCAGATTGACCAAAGGGCCACCGGAGTTTCCGGGATTGATGGCGGCATCGGTTTGAATCAGATCTCGCTGAGTGTCGGACAGCGAACGTTCGACGGCCGAGATGATCCCCTGAGTGACGGTTTCACCCAGTCCGAATGGATTGCCGAAAGCGAAGGCGATCTGGCCCCGGCGCACTTGATCCGAGTCTCCAAACTTGATTGGCTGAAAAGGTCCTCCGCCTTCGATCTTAAGTACCGCAATATCAAGAATGAGGTCTTCTCCAATCACCTCGGCGGTAAAGACCTGGCCATCGTACATCGTTACCCGGATCTTGGGCTTTCCTGCCACGACGTGGTGGTTGGTGACCACATGACCTTCATGACTGACGATGACGCCCGAACCCTGACCTTGGGTCGGCACGGTGCGAAGGTGCTGCCGGCCGAATCCATCAAATATTCGTTGTGGCTCCAATTTGTTGGTGTCAATGCTGACCACGGAGGGGACCACCGCATCGGTGAGCATCGCATACTCATCGTTGAGCCGTGTCAGCAATTCGACATCGCTCAATTCAAGCGGCGGCTTATCCGGCAGGGTGAAATCCTCGGGTTGATAATTGGAGTCGGAATCCTTGTTTCCGAGCCACTGACGAATGCCTCCCGTCCCGTTGCGGATCAGGTACACGGTCGCGAACATCACCAGAAAAACGGTGACCAAGGTCAATAGGCGGCGAATGCCTTCAGTCATGGGGTGGGTGCGGGTGAGTGCAGGGGAACAGGGACCCGTTTAAGTTCATTTTGCAAGCAAATCCGCCCCATCCTGGTAATGGACATATGATGTCCGATCCCTACCATTCCAGGCCATCAGCGCTATTGAGGGGCTAGTGGAAGCGGGTAGTCGTCCGAATCACCTGCGGCGAGGGTGAGAATTTCAACGACTCGAACATACTCTAACCAAGCTTCTCTGAAGGCTGCCTCATGCTCATGCCGATCACCCTTCTCCACGCTGCTCCTCTTGGCGTCGACCGCCAGGCTGCTCAGGAGCTTCGCCAAATTCATGGTGGGGGTATGGAGTTCCTGACGGTCGGAAACCGAACCGTACAATCGCTCGATCGCATCCAGTTCCGCCCGGCTTGCATCGACTTTGTCCTCCAGCTCCTCACCATTCAGAAGGAACCAGTTCTTTGGCTTGAAAAAGGAAGCCAACGGCGCAATCGCCGCGCGGATCTCGCGGGCAAAGACCTCTTTCGACAGCCGCTTCGGCCACTTGGAGGTCCCCCGCAGCGCAAGCATCTGCGCGGAAGCGTGGGTTGGGACCAGGGCAATCACCTGTCGTAGTCGCTGCTGGGTCGACTCGTGATTGAGGAAACTACCCAGCGATCTCGACCCCCGTGCTTCGCGGATCATTTCGAAGGACTGATGGGCTTCCACAATTTGAACCGGCGGCATCGAGGAAGCCAGCTCACAAAGCCCCGCGGCATCGTCTGCGAGAAGCACTTCGAATTCGAAGAAGAATTCGGACTTATCGAGAGTAATCAGAGGTGCCATGTAGTCCTTGGCGGCGAGAGGAAGGACCAAACGCTTGCCTGACTTGGTGTCGGCAAGGGTACGAATCGTCTGCCAAAACCGCACTGGAAGCTCCAGGCTTCCGTCATCCGTGGGAACAGCCAGCACCATCGCTTCGGGCAACTCGCCAGACAAGGCCGAGTCCGCCAACACAAGCAGCGCACCAAGCAGGGCCTTGCCATTGCGTTTCTCCGAATAAGGAATGTCACCCGCCAATCTGAACTCTAACCGGAGCCCTTTCGGCACCCCGCCGTGGCGCTCGCTGAGGAAGCCCATCAAGCTCGTGCTGATCTGCTGCTGTTGGCCAGGTTCCTCGCCCGGAAGCGTGACCAGAAGCTGCTCGCCGTCCCCCGCAAGATTGGCCTCCATCGACACGGCCACTGGACGAAGAATCCACTCCTTGCTCGCCTTGTCCAGATACCAGAGGGGTATCTCCACCGAGGCCGACTTCAATTTGAGAGCGGTGGATGGGATGATCTCCGCCTCTGGATCCGCTGTCTCATCCTCTGCCAGCATCACCGGCTCGGCATCCTTGAATGCGTCAATTGCCGCCACCCAACCGTTCCACTTTCCCTGCTCACCCTCCACCGAAACCGCGACCGCCCGAGGGTGCTCAGGATCCACGCCGCTGAGAATATCGGACAGACAGGCAGCCAGGGCATTGCCGTCGACCCCGGCCTCAGGTTGCTCCAGCCAACCGATCAAATGCCACTTCCGGCTTTTCGCCTGAGAAATCTCCTGCTTGTCAGCCGCCTCCAAGGGGCGGCCCTCCTCGAATTGCCTGA
>NZ_JBATWY010000061.1:0-12915 GCF_049672945.1 Haloferula sp.
GGGGCCGGATCGTTGAGTCATTCCTCTGGAATCTGGGAGGAAAATTCCGTTTTGAGCTTCGATGTCAGCGCATTGAGCGGGCTCTACTCCAGTATCGATTCGATCACGCTGCGACTTACGATAAGTAAGATCGACGACAACAACGGCAACACCACTTACGTTGATATAACCAACAATATCTACGCCGTCAGTGCCGCCAATCGTGACTGGGACGAGGGAGCCGCCACTTGGAACAACAAGGCTGCAGCAACCCCTTGGGCCGGGTCTGCCGGTCTCGCTACTGCCGGGACCGACTACGTCAATACCTTATTGGCCTCCCATACATTCCTGAGTGTGAGCGCTCCGACCAATGGCACAACGATCGATTTCGGATTCGGAGGCGACCTCACCGGATTGATCGATGGTTGGCTGGTGGATAACGTGGACAATTCCCAGTCCAACCCGGGGCTCTTGATCAGTGACCCTTCCTTCAGAACCGATGCCAAACTTCGCACGGTTTACCACTCGACTGAGGCGACTAACTCGGATTTCCACCCGGAGTTGATCGTGACTTACACGCCCGTCCCCGAGCCATCCTCGATGCTTCTGCTCGGGCTTGGCGGGCTGGCGCTGCTCCGCCGCCGACGTTGATCGCAAAACGGCCATGCCCCGGGCATGCGATCTTAATCTAGAGTATCGCCCAAAGATTGAGCTTAAAGAGCTTTGCAACCCTGAACGGGCGATCCATGACTGTGGGAGACACGGCGTGTGGGTCGTCACTTCAGGGGCTTTGAAGCCTTGACTGATAAATTCTTGAGCGAAGGCCCTTGGTTGCGCTAGGGTAGATCCCAGAAACCTTTCCCTTTCTCTCCATGGACAACAAATTTGTAGTTCTAATCAGTCTTCTTCTTGGAATCGCCGCCTTCTTGCTAGGCCTTCAGCATGGTTCCCACCGGATGACGCAAATCCCTGGTTCGGCGGATTCCAAGTCGAACCAGATTCCAGTCAGGAGTTTTCCAGAAATTGAGAAAGCTCAAGACTCTCTGCGCCGTCAGGGTAAAGGGGAAACATTAAGCGATGCCCGGAAGGAAGAATTGATCAGGTTATGCCGGTCACGAGACCCCATCGTCGGCTTGGAAGCGTTTATCGAGCTTTCCAAGAAGCTCGATGCCGATGGCATGAGATCCCTAGCCGATACCCTCAGGAGTGACTCACAAGACAATCCCTTTTTGGATCAGGAGGCGGCTACGTTCATGCTAGGTCAGCTTCTCCCCTTCGTGTGGGCGAGTAAGGACCCTGCAAGCGCGTTGCAGTGGGCGGGCGAAAAGGATCCGTTTATTGAAAAAGACGAGTTGAGCCGGATATCCCTGCGTTCTTGGGCTCTCAAGGATCCCGCAGCAGCCATCGCCTGGGCGAGAGAGAATTTCAATGAGAACGATCACAAATCCGAGATGGGTAACGAACTGCTTGTTGGGGTCATCGAAGGAATGTCTGTGAATGACTTTGCGGGGGCCACCGAATTGACGAAGGAATTGATCAATCCCCATGACGTCGACTCTGCCATCTCCGCCCTTTTGCCGGTGGTCTGGGCAAATGGGGAAAGCGCAGTCATGGACTGGGCTACAAGCCTGCCCGAAGGTTTGGCAAGGGATGCCGCGTTACGCTCTGTCAGCAAAAGTCTTGCGGAAGAGGACTTCGACCGTGCCGCCAGATGGGTGGACGGCATGGATGAATCCGGACTCAAGGTCGAGATCGTCGAGGAAATTGGTAGTATAGGTGCCCGAAAGGATCCTGCCATGGCGGCCGAATGGTTGAGCAACATGCCCGCTGGCAAAGCCCGCGCCGCGGGCCTTGAAAGAGTGGTTTCAAGTTGGGTGCAAACGGATCCTCGCGCCGTCTCGGAGTGGCTTGTCCAGATCCCCCAAGATCAATCGAACGACGGGGCGATCGCGATCTTCTGCCATGAAATAGCGAAAGCCGACCCTCAAGGTGCCCTATCCTGGGCAAGCATGATCGAGGATCCGACACGCCGGAAAAAATCGGTCAAATACGTCAATTCGGTAAGCAGGAATTTGTAAAACATGCCATTTTGAAAGCGGTCTTGAACTCGAAAAGCAATTCCCTAACAGCAACATGCAGCCATTTTTGAAAAGTGCCCGTATCATCGCAGCCCTGTCGACCTTAACTCTAACAGGTAATGTGGCCTTTGGAGTTCCTACCTCCGCCGATCAGGCTTTTGTCGACATCCCAGCAGGATTGACCGCCCCGGATTGGCGGGGCATCCGGCAGGCTTATGAAGCCGGAAAGTATGCCGTGGCCAAGCACGCGGATGGCACGATCTCGGCTCGTAACCCGGGCCAGCAGTGGAAGACCACCTTCGATGGGCGAGGATTCACGGTGTGCCCCGATTCCGGTGGCTGGAAATGGGGGCTGGAGTTGTTGGGTTTCGGCGAGTTCGCCGATGTCCGACTGGAGGGAGGGAAGTTGTCCTACCTCCGGGGTGACGGCCTGACCGAGTGGTTCGTCAATGATACGCGTGGTTTGGAGCAAGGCTGGACTCTTGAAAAACGCCCCAACGGCATCGATCCGGGTCAGCCCTTGATGCTCCAACTTCGCGTCCGCGGAGGCCTCAATCCGAGGATTGTGGACGGAGGATCCAGTATGATGTTCGTCAACGAATCGGGAGCCACATCTCTAACTTACGGCGGCCTGAAAGCATGGGATGCTGATGGAGCCATCATTCAAGCCCACTTCGTTGACAGTGAATCGGGCTCCTCCGGGTTTCGCATTCTGGTGGATGACTTAGGTGCACGCTATCCGATCACCATCGATCCGATCGCCCAGCAGGCCTATCTGAAGGCCAGCAACACTGGGGGCGGCGACGGCTTCGGCAGCGCGGTGGCCATGTCCGGTGACACCGTGGTAGTCGGCGCCCCCTTCGAGGCCAGCAACGCCATCGGGGTCGATGGCGACGAGGGGAGCAATAGCGCCGGAAATTCCGGTGCGGTCTATGTCTTCATCCGTAGCGAGGGCATCTGGACCCAGCAAGCCTATCTGAAGGCCAGCAACACCGGGGCTGGTGACAACTTCGGTAGTTCGGTGGCCGTGTCCGGTAACACCGTAGTAGTTGGGGCTCCCTTCGAGGCCAGCAACGCCACTGGGATCGATGGCGACGAGGCGAACAACAGCGCCTTCTTTTCTGGAGCGGCCTATGTCTTCATCCGCAGCGAGGGCATCTGGACCCAGCAGGCCTATCTTAAGGCGAGCAATACTGAGAGCTTCGACCTCTTCGGTAATTCGGTGGCCGTGTCCGGTGACACCGTGGTAATCGGAGCGCCCTTCGAGGCAAGCAACGCCACCGGAATCGACGGTAGCCAAGGGGACAATAGTGCCGGGAATTCCGGCGCGGCCTATGTGTTCAGCCGTAGCGTGGGCATCTGGACCCAGCAAGCCTATCTGAAGGCCAGTAACACCGGGGCTGACGACAAGTTCGGCAGTTCGGTGTCCGTGTCCGGTGACGCCGTGGTGGTCGGGGCCTGGGGCGAGGCCAGCAACGCCACTGGAGTTGATGGCAACCAAGGGGACAACAGTGCCCAAAATTCAGGAGCCGCCTATGTCTTCAGCCGTAGCGTGGGCATCTGGACCCAGCAAGCCTATCTGAAGGCCAGCAACACCGGGGCTGCTGATAAGTTCGGCAGCTCCGTGGCCATGTCCGGCGACACCGTGGTGGCCGGAGCCCCCTCCGAGGCCAGCAACGCCACCGGGGTCGATGGTAACCAAGGGGACGACAGCTCCAGCGATTCCGGTGCGGCCTATGCTTTCATCCGTAGTGGGGCTGCATGGTCTCAGCAAGCCTATCTAAAGGCAAGCAACACGGGGGTAAGCGATAAGTTCGGCAGCTCCGTGGCCTTGTCCGGTGAGACCGTGGTAATTGGGGCCCCCTCTGAGGCCAGTAACGCCACTGGGGTCGATGGCAATCAAGGAGACAACAGTTCGAGCGATTCCGGAGCGGCCTATGTTTTTATCCGCAGCGAGAGTGTCTGGACCCAGCAAGCCTATCTGAAGGCCAGCAACACTGGAGGTGCTGATCGTTTCGGTCGGGCGGTGGCCGTGGCTGGTGACTATGTGGTAGTCGGGGCTCCTTCTGAGGCCAGCAATGCCACCGGAGTCGGTGGCGACCAAGAAGACAACAGCATCCAAGGGTCCGGCGCAGCCTATGGATTTAGCACGGTGGCCGATTCCGAAGCTAGAATTGTCGAGATCCGGTATCTCGGGATGACGGTCGAGTTGGAACTCGAAGCCTTGGACAGCTCCTCCACCTACAAGATCTTTCGCGACACAACTCTGCCCTTGGGTGGATCGAAGGTGCAGGTCGGCAGCGAAATCACGGGAGAAACTTCGGCGACGGTGATCGACTCGAACCCACCCGTTGGCAGGGCCTTTTACCAGGCCGAGAAAGAGTAGGTCAGCTCTTCAGGTCCTGAGATGGGAGTGGGGCAACAGTGCCATTCTTATTTGACTTCATTCACACGTAGTCCAACAGTAATCGGCGAAAGGAAGTAAGTTTTGACTCTAACAAAACGTAGCGAAACTGGTTACACAATTCATCCTGCCCCTCACAGGTGAACGGTCCGTAGACTTGATGGAGACCGATTTTTTTCAACTAACAACAGCACATGCCATTCTTATGAACTATTCAAACATGAAACCCTCACGTCGTGGGTTCCTCAAGACGTCCATTGCAGCCGCCCTCGCCGGGCCTCAGATCGTGCGGTCCGAAACGCTGGGTAATGATACCAAAGCAGGAGCCAACTCCCGAGTCGGCATCGGCTACATCGGCGTCGGCCTGATCGCCCAAGGACACGTCGTCAGCTTCGCCGGAATGAAGGACGTGCAACCGCTCGCCGTCTGCGACGTCCGCGACTGGAAGGTCAAGGAATCGATCAAGAATCTTGAGCAGCGGGGACATAAAGGGCTCCAAGCGACCTCACATTTCGAGGAGGTGCTTGCAAATCCCGACATTGATGCCGTTTGTATTTCAACTCCTGATCACTGGCATGCGGGGGTCGCCCTAGCGGCAATGAAGGCAGGCAAGGACGTTTACGTTGAAAAGCCGATGACCCTGACCATTGAGGAAGGGCAGATGATGGTAGAGGCAGAGAAGAAATACGGCCGGATCGTACAAGTCGGCTCTCAGCAACGTTCCACCGTCCATTTCCGTATCGCCGCGAATTTGGTCCGAAACGGACTGATCGGTGATGTGAAGGAAGTCTACTGCCAACTCGGAAACTTCCCATTGCCACCCAAAGAAGAGACGATCATCCCCGTTCCGGAAGGCTTCGATTACGATCGCTGGCTGGGGCCGACTCCCTTCTACGAGTACTCGGAGAACCGGGCCAAAGGAGCTTACGGGGGCGGATGGCGCTGCTATTGGGATTATGGCAGCCGCAAGTTCGGCGACTGGGGAGCACACCACTTTGATATCGTTCAATGGGCGCTGGACCGCGATGACACGGGCCCGGTGGAGTTCATTCCAGCCGGATATGAGGACAACAAGTTTCACCACTATCGATACGCCGACGGCATCACCGTCTGGCGTGACAAAAAACCGAACCACGGCCACATGATTCGCTTCATTGGCACCAAGGGCGAAGTCCACGTAAGTCGAGGCGAAATCGCCAGTCTGCCAAAGGACTTGGTGCGGCATCGCTATGGCCCTGAAGATATCCAGGTCTATGAGTCGAAGGATCACCGCAAGAACTTCATCGACTCGATCAAGTCACGCAAGCCGACCATCTGTCCGGCCACTGTCGGGCATCGTAGCGCCACAATTTGTCAACTCGCGGGTATCGCTGAGCGACTGGTGCGCCCTCTGAAGTGGGATCCCGTTGCCGAGAAGATCACCAACGATGCAGAAGCCGCCGCGATGCAGAGTCGCCCGCGCCGGAAAGGCTACGAGTTGCCGGAAATTGGATAGCGGATCACTCGGCGGCGGCAGCGATCAAGGAGCATGGGATTTATCGAATGCAAGTTCCTCTTCCCCTCGCAAGAGGGGAAGGGGAGCTTTAAGCAGCTTTTGGCTGAAATCTGAATTGGGCGGCACCATTTGGAAGCCTCTTCATCGGCCGAAATATTCAGCTGCCGCCTCTGGTTCCTGTTGGTGCCATTCGCGATAGACATGATCCATTACTGAAGTTCGCAGGGAAGGGTTCTCAAGGGTGAGTCCCCATTTCGCTGCGGTAGCTCCATCGAGTCTCGCAATAGCTGGGGCGAATCCTGCCACAGCGGCATCACGGGCATCACCGGCAGGAAGGCTGGTTAGCCACGCTGCCGTGTCCTTGTGAGCAGCTTGGGTCCATGCAGCGGCAAATCCGGTCACGGCTCCCGCATCTTTGTCACGTAGCGTTGTAATCAGCCAATCCGCACGGGCTGCGGTTTGTGGGCCAATATCTGCGGCGGCGATACCTGCGGCAGCCAGATCATGGCGCTCCGCCGTGAGTTCAGCGCGGGCCAGTAATTCACGAGCACTATCGAAGCCTGCGTGCTGTGAGAGGGCGCGGGTAAAATCCTGAAAATCGGTAGCTGGAACGGCTGCTGCGACGGCTTCAACGAGGCCGCGCTGACCGCTGGGAGCGCTGCTAGATGCAGCGAGATCTTCTAGGCGTGTGCTCAAGCTGTCTTCGGGTAGATGAGTAAGCTGCTCCACTGCACCTAACAGATTTCCCAAGGAAATATTCAAATCGAAGCGCATACCAGCGGCCTCCTCATCCATACCTTTCAGTCGTCCATCTGCCTCCGCCGTATCAAACCATTTCTCAAGCTCCGCCGCATACTCGGGACTCCAGGCAGGATCTCCTAAACGGCCATTTTTTCCTAAATAATGGAGCATTTTCTCCATCGGCTGCTCTTTGGCTATCGTCATAAGGAAGCGATCAATATTACGGATTGCCCAAGCGGGATCTGATTTCACGATCTCCGATACAAGCTCTAACCAGACAAAACTCTTCGCATCAGTCGCCCAATCCGCCTCGATTTTATTACAGGCCTCCTTGAGTGCCTTTGGTGATGCAGAGGCAAGCTTACCTTTGTTATCAAACAAGAACATTCTCATAGCTCTTTGAACCGTTCGAGAATCTGTCCCCGCGCTATCTAGCAAGCTATTCAATTCAGTTAGAAAGTGATCGGGCTCAAAAGCAGCGGCACTTGGGCGCGCAGCTCCGCCCGGGGCGGAGTTTCTAGTCAAGTCACTCGATTTACTTGGGTCTGAGGCCTTGCTATGACGAGAGATTACTTCAAGAAGCTGGGATTCTTTCTCGCGAGTTTGCGCGCCCTGCCATAGAAGGACTATGGTTATAGTTGTAACGATAAGAAGAAGGAGTAGATTGATATGTTTCATTTTCAGAAAATTCCCTTAGCGCCGATTTCCCTCGATTACCTTTCTTGCATTATCCCGCTGGGCTCCTTCGGGCATCGTTTCGATGAGCTTTAGGGCTTCACGGATGCTTGCCTCATTGCGCCCGGTGCTGAGTTCTTGGGCAAAAGCTGCCGTGAGATTCGGGTCACGGGTGCCGCTCCGCGCTACCTCGTTTTCATAGGCATTCAAGCCCTTCTCGACATCGTAAATTGTGAGGCTTCCAAGGTATCGCCCAACGCTTGCCTCCGCCTGCTCCGGCGGGAGGTTTTGGCGTAGCCATGAGGTGCGATCTGCCATTTCGCTCCATTTCCGGTAAGCACCAGCGCGATCGCCAGCAACCGTAACTGCTCGAATCAGCATGTAAGGCAGTCCGTCATCGGTGATGGGTAGGGATTTGGCCAGTTTGGAGACCCCGGCCAAATCCAGCTTTGCCTCTTGCTGTGCGGATTCCACAGCTTGGATAAACAGGGTATCACGCGCAGAGGGGGCGATTTCCATCGATGAGATCCAAGCGACGACGCCGTCAATATCTTCGCGGGCCAAAATCGTGACCGGGGTGGTCGTCGCCATGAGTTGCTGGCTTGGAGGAAGCTGTCTGACGAAACGCGCAATGAGGGCGGTATCCCGCAGCGAGCTGACTCCAATCGCCACATCCTCAGCCCTCATCTCCCCGATCATCGCTTCCGCTTCGGCGGGATCGGAGTCTAACAGGTGACTGAAACGTGCTCCTGCGAGCAGCCTGTCGAGCGCCCATCTGTCAGAACCATCCGACGGGATGGACTTCGGCGTGAGTTCGCCCGGATCATCCATGCTTAGATACCACCCATTGGCAGCAGCGGGATCTTCAGCCAGCCAGTTTTCAAAAGCCTTACCCACGTATTCCGCCCATTTTTGGTTGAATTTCGGCGCGTTGGTGACGAGGCGTGTGCCGATGATTGTGGCATCTTCGGGAGACTTTTTCGCGAGCCGTAGCAGAATATCGAAGATCAATTTCGTAGGCAGGTCTCCTATCAATTCTGCCTCCAACAGCAATTCTTTCAAAGTTGCTCCGTCCATGGCGTCGAGGTCTTCCATGTATGCCATGGCCTCTTCATTGTTTTTAGGCCCGAGTTCATGAAGCCTGCGCCAGTCTTCGAGAGTTGCCTTAACTGTGCGACTGCTGGTGAGGGCGGCAGATGCTGAAGCAGGAGACTCTTCTATCAAAACTTCTGGCTGAAGCGCCTCAACTTCGCTTTGCAGCTGTTCGACACGGCCAGCCGTATCCTTGTTTCCCTGATGGATGAAAAAAGCACTTCCTCCTCCGACAATAAGGATGGCGGCGGTAACGGTGGTCTTGGACATGATGATCGTAGCGGTGGTTTGGGTGATTATAGGTGCAGGGCTTCCAGCCCCAGCGGCGTGAGCCTTCTTTCCGAAAAGTGCCAAGGCACCGAGCCAAGTCGCTACGCGTCCAAGCCAGTTTCTGCGTGGGATTACCGGAATGGATGATGATGGAGTCTCAGCACGCTGGGGCAGCGGTTCCAATGACCACGCCACTCGGGCAGCTTTCTCCGTTCTTTCCTTGGCATGAAGTGCAGCACGGATGTTCTGCTCGAACATGACGGCCTCGGTGAAACGTTCCATGTTGGAGTCGCTCTCTTTTAGCCACTTGAGAAGATTGGCCTCATCATTCCCCGCAAGCACTCCGTCAAGGTAGTCGTCGATGATTTGATCGGAATCCTTCATGGTCGTTGATTCTCCAGACGGGTTTCCCTCTCGATGCAATTGCGAAGCTGTGCGCGGATCCGCTGGATTTTAACACGCACTGCAGCACCACTACCGCCGATTCTTCCTGCAATCTCCTCCGCATTCAGATCCTCAAAGTAGCGCATGCTTACCACCCGCCGGGCATGTTCGGCCAATTTTTCGATACAGCCCTCCAAAGCGCTTCGTTGGGCTGACGTTTCGACAGATTTCTCTGCCCAAGATTCGGTGAACTGCTCCATGGCCTCATCATCGAACACCAAAATGCTTCGTGCGCTATCGCGCCGCAGACTCATGATCTTGAATCGGGCAAAGCCGAGCGCCCACGCGACAAACGAGCGCCGCTCGTCATACTCCGTGAAGCGTCGGAGCATCATTAGAGCTGTCTCCTGCAACAAATCCTCTGCAGTCCCACGATCTCGCACCAAAGCGTGAACATAGTTCGCGACCGAAGGCTGGTGGGCTGTCCACAAGCGCATGAAGCGCTCCTGATCATTCTGGTCGAATATGTCTGATGGGTATTTCCAGATGGAGACCGAAGCGCAACAATTTTTCAGGAAATAGCTCAATCGCCGTTGGAGAGAGGTAAGTCAGGGCCTCTGTTCAGAAGAGTGAAAGTAGAGTAAGCGCCGATGGCGATCCTTTTACCCATTGGTAATTTAGGGGAGCGAGTTAGCCCAAAATTTCCTGTAACATTCTCCGTTATCCGGTGGTTTACTATGTAAATTGATGGAAATGAGGGCAAAAGAACCGGGGGATCTGCAGGCCTACGTCAAACTGATGACAGAGCATCAGGGGAATCTGCGCGCCTTCATTGTCTCGCTGATTCCTGGCAGCCCTGATGTTGCCGATGTTCTGCAGGAAACCAATGCCGCGCTCTGGCAAAAGCGGGAGCGTTTTCAGCTTGGTACGGATTTCATCGCCTGGTCTTTTCAGATCGCCCGCTACGAGGTCCAGCGCCAGCGGGCTCGCGCCATGCGAACGGAGCGGCTGGCGTTTTCAGAAAACCTCGTCAGCTTGCTCGGGACGATGGAGGCCCCCGACGAGTCTGCGGAAGAGCTGATGACGGCCCTGGATGGCTGTATCGAAAAGCTCACAGAGCCGCAGCGAGAACTCGTCTTCACGCGCTACACACCAGGTCAATCGATCGAGCAGCTTGCCACTCGCACCGGACGATCCGCTGGCGGTCTCCGGATTTCCCTTCTGCGCATCCGCGAAATGCTCAAACTTTGTATTGAAAGGTCCCTCACCGAATCGTCCGCATGACTGACCCTGAACTCCAGTCTCTGATGCTCCGGATGCTCGACGGCGAACTCTCCGCCGATGAGCTCGCAGCTCTCGAAGTGGAGCTGCTGGGCAACATTGAATCTCGCAAGGTCTGGCAGAAGCTGACGCGCCTGCATAGCGCCCTTGAAGTTCGCTACGAGTCGCAAGCGAACGTCGCGAGCATGCCGGTGGTCCCTGTCGAGCGGGTTCTTGCCCGCCAACGCCAGCGTTTGATTAAGGTCTCCCTTTTCGCAGCAGCAGCCCTAATAGTAGTTTCCGCAGTATCGCTTTTGTTGACTCAGGTTGCCCCGCGCCCGGTGCTCGCCAGCTTGAGGGTCACCTCGAATTCGGCTTTCACCCTCACCCATGCCGAGGAAGGTGAAACGCCTTTGGGTTCCGAGCTTATGGCCGGCTCCCGCCTCCAGTTGACCCGAGGCACCATGGTGGGAACCTTCGCTTCGGGGGTTCGATTCGTCGCCGAGGCACCCTGTGATCTTAGCGTCCTTGCTGAGGACCGCGTTTCCGTGGAGGAAGGTTCCACATGGTTCGAGGTGCCGGCACCTGCGGTTGGCTTCACAGTCCAGACTCGGGAGTTCGAGGTCGTCGATCTCGGGACGGAATTCGGCGTGCGTGCCTTGGCAGAAGAACAACACGAGGTTCATGTCATCGAAGGTGCCGTTGAGGTATCGAGCAGGCACGTCGGCAGTGGTAAGCAAACGCTGTTGGCCGGTCAGGCGCGCCGGGTTGATTCACACGGTGTATTCCACGAGATCGTAATTGAATCCGGTCATTTCACCACCGCCTTACCTACGAACATCGCGATCACCAATCACAGCTTCGAAGACGATGAGAATACGGATCCATCTGGAGCCTTGGCGAAAGGCACGCGGGGTGATTTTGGCGGAGAGCTGACTGACTGGATTTCTCAGAGTGGTGCTGCCTGGCGAGTCCAGGTTGGTTGGAGGGATCTCGTGGCCGCCGAAGTGGACCCGTATCCCCCGGTCTCAGGCCGGGAATCACAGGCCTTGTGCCTGATTTCCCGTGCGTCTGTGCTTAACGTCACCGATACCCCATGGTCGAGTCTTCACGTGGGGGACAAGCTGACACTGACGGTCTCGCTGGGCGTCCGCCAAGGGCGTCCCACGCTCGATTGGAATGAAGGCACTTTCTTTGGTCTAACCGATGACGACTTCTCGCCCGCTGACGTCCCGACCGTGGCGGACGCCGTCGCCCACTCCGGGTTGATCCGCAACAATCCGGCAACGGGTAACCAGTCCGGCGACGGCAGGTTCGCAGACGTGTCCTTCAGTTACACCATCCAAGCCGCCGACCTCGCGCGCCCTGGAAGCATCGGCGTTCTCCTGTCGAGCGAGGGATCTGCGGCCGGATCGCCGAATCGAAACCAAGCGTTCTTTGACAACGTGCGGCTCGAACTGGCAAGAGCGCCCAAATCCCCGGCCCAGTGAGCGGGTTGGTGTTCTGAGACCTCAAAAAAATTGAAAAAGATCCGTAACGAACCGGTTCCTTCGCTGGTTACCCAATAGCGGGCACGGAAGTGAAGCACCCTCTTACCTAACAATACATAAAACAATCCAGTTTAGTCATGAACCCCAAAAATCTAAGCCTGACCAAATCCACATTTTCAACCTTCTGCGCTGCGGCTGTCGCCGCCTCAACCCTTGGTGCCGACGCGGCGACGATTATCACCGTAAATAATTCCTCCAGGCCCGGCATCTCCAGTGGAGCAGGTAGCACGATCGAGATCGCCGGAGCGACTGGTATCGCTACGAAAACCGGGCTTGCGAGTGGCTCTGTGGTTTACACGGTCACCGGGGTGGACCTTACATCCGAAGGCGGCACCGCCACGGAGAGTTTTTCCTTCACCGTCACTTATACAGCGGCCAATGGTACTCCTGCAGCCAACGGATTTGGCAATATGGCCGTCAATGCAAGCACAGGCACAGGCACAGACAATAACCAGATCGACGGAGACGAGACGCTCACAGGCATAGTGAGCCTCACATCCTCTACTTTCGCGGGTCTAGGACTGAATGGCTTCACCGAATACAAAGGAGGTGGATTCCAGAACGGAGAGACGGCAACCATCACCCATGCAGGCGGAAGCCTTTTCCTTGCGAAACCGGGCAATTCAGATTCAAGTTCCCCGTTCGGATCCATCAGCGGAACTTCCTTCACCCACACGCCAACGAGTGGTGGCCATAACACCGAGGGCTTCAAAATACAGTTCACGGCGGTGCCAGAGCCAACTTCAGTAGCCCTCTTCGGGCTTGGCGGGCTGGCGCTGATCGTACGTCGCCGTAGGTAGATCAAACCCTTTCGAAACGCGCTTCTTGTCTCCGATCTTCATCGGAATCCTACTTTATTCGGCTCTTCGACAGCTCCGCATGACGGAAAGGCGGGACATCCCCCTGAACCTACGCTTCAAAACGGGTGTGAAAGTCCGTAATTTCAAAGCGTTGTATAGGTTCGAGGGGTATGTCGTTGAGGAGCTT
>NZ_JBATWY010000062.1:0-2402 GCF_049672945.1 Haloferula sp.
TGAAAAACTCAAATGGGAACCTGAAGTCGATCTCCAGACCGGCATGGAGAAGACCTACCACTGGATCAAGGAAGAGTTCGAGAAGCGCAAGCGCGGCGAACACGTGATCCAATAATCCTGCCCCGCCCCCCTTTTTCTCCGGTAGAGACCGGAGCGATTTTCAGTGACGTCGCTCTGCCGCAGACCGGGTGCCGTGTAGCCGTCTAAAAGCAAAGGGTCAGCTTTGATCGTTCGCTTTGGAAACGCCTTATTCTTGATTGAGGTGTCTACTTGGGTAATGAACTAGGAACTGATTTTTTCTGGATTTTCCGGATTCCTGATGGTGAAAAAGCTTTTTGCCAATTGGGTTCAGGTGTTTTCTAGGCAATCAAATCTTCGTGGAAAAACACACCTACTCTTATATATGCCCGTTGCTATAGTTACTGGATCGGCCGGTCTAATTGGATCAGAATCTGTCAAAGCTCTACATGAGAGAGGGTATCGAGTTGTTGGGATCGACAACGACATGCGCGCCTATTTTTTTGGTGCTGAGGCATCGACAGCGAGGACAGAACAAAAACTTTCTGAATCTTTAAAAAACTATTCACGGCATGAAGTGGACATACGGGATGCCCAAGCCGTAAATAATGTTTTTACAGACTATTCTTCAGACATTAGCCTAGTTATTCATACCGCCGCCCAACCATCTCACGACTGGGCAGCAAAGGAGCCCTTTACTGATTTTGGAGTAAACGCTAACGGCACGCTGAACATTCTGGAGGCCACTCGGTTGAATTGTCCTGAGGCGACTTTTATCTTTACGAGTACTAACAAGGTGTATGGTGATACACCCAATAACCTTCCTCTCGTTGAGCAAGAAAGTCGCTGGGAAATTGAAAAGGCTCATCCGTATTTCGTTGGAATTGACGAGAGCATGTCGATAGATCAGACGAAACATTCGATTTTTGGCGCAAGCAAGGTCGCAGCAGATGTCATGGTTCAGGAATACGGGCGGTACTTTGGAATGAAGACTGGTGTCTTCCGCGGGGGTTGCCTTACCGGGCCATCCCACGCAGGGGCCGAACTTCATGGTTTCCTAGCTTACTTGATGAAATGTATCGTGGAGAAGCGCCCGTACCGAATATTCGGCTACAAGGGAAAGCAGGTTCGCGATAACATTCATTCTAACGACCTCGTCTCCGCGTTTCTTCATTTTCATGACAATCCACAAAGTGGTGAAGTCTACAATATTGGAGGAGGTCGTCACTCGAACTGTTCGATGCTTGAGGCGATCCGCCTCGGTGAAGAAATGAGCGGGAATCGGCTTGATTCCAGCTATATTGAAGACAATCGGGTAGGCGATCATATTTGGTATGTTAGCGATGTGAGTAAGTTCCAAAGGCACTATCCAGATTGGAGTTATCATTACTCGATTGAGGATATTCTCCAAGAAATCTACGAATCTTGCGTAGGCTCGTTGTGACCAAGACCGTCGATATGGAATCGGTAACCGTACTCAATACGCCCTGCATTCTCACAGATTCCGCACGGCTGACAGCGGCATTGGAAGACCATTGTTCGGGATGTGAAAGGGAGGCCATCTCCGTCGACTTCACAAATGTTCACATCGTCGCGATGCGCACAGAAGATGAGGAGTTCTATGCCACGACTTCGAATGTTGATTGGTTCGTCTCCGATAGCCAGGTGCTTACTTGGGCGATTTCATGGCTTGGAGGGAAGAATCATGCCCGCGTCTATGGGCCGGCTTTTCTTGACTACTTTGTGAAGCATGCAGACGAGAAATTGACGCACTATTTTCTCGGAGGCTCCCAAGAGTGCCTCGAAAAACTTCTCGAAAAACTTCGCTACCTCAAGCCGGAGCTTAGGATTGTTGGCTCACAGAACGGATATTTTGGAAGTATGGACGAGGCTGAGATACTCTCCGGAATAAACTCAAAATCTCCGGATATTCTCTGGGTGGGATTGGGGACCCCAAAGCAGCAACAGTGGATCAGTCGGATGAAGAGCGAGCTTCGTGTGGGTGCCGCTTTAGCAGTTGGTTTCGCCTTTGATGTAAATGCTGGAACGAAGAAGGATGCACCACGATGGCTAGGAAAGATGGGCCTCACCTGGCTATACCGTTTTGCCTGCGAACCTCGTCGCCTCTGGCATCGATACGCGCACTACAATACCTTATTTGTAAGGCTCCTACTGTTGCAGCTAAGGCGTTGAATGACTCAGCGTACTGCAGCAACTTCTGACAGGTAAGCCAATCTCCGACATCATCTCCTCCTTTCAAATTCCGATTCCTCAACTTACGGTACGCTCATGCCAAGTGACATTCACCCCCACGCCACCCTGCCTCGTCATTTCAAGGAGGTCCTGCTCGGCCAGAAAGGATGCGTCCTCTGGTTCTGCGGTCT
>NZ_JBATWY010000063.1:0-2133 GCF_049672945.1 Haloferula sp.
TCCTCGGCCCCCTCAATTTTAAGGAACCTGCCCTTCCGGGCGATGGAGGCTCCATCGATGGAGCCCTCCTTCCGCCGATGGAGTGAGGCTTTCGAAAGAAAGCAGTAAGCCCGATCAACCCAAGAGCCATTTTTAGGTGCTATTCCAGAACTGTTCGGCATGCTCGGTGCTGCGGTCGGGCGGGGCGGGTTTTTGACGGTTCTTCGTGGTTGAGTCCGTCCCCTATCAGGTTGGAAGGGCTGCTTGAGTCGGCGTGGGTGTCATCGGGGCACGACAAGCCCTGGGGACGGCGTTGGCCGCGGTCGCCCGGCTGAGTTCACTTGGCACTTTTTCCCAGACCCAACAGGGCGATGACCTCGTCGAGGTCGGCATGACCCATCAGGTAAAACCCGATGAGTTCCATCGCCCGCTTGCCGGGGCGTTTGCCGGTGAGCAGTTGCAACATCAGCGCCGCGATGAGCGCACTGTAGATCTCGATGGCCACTCCTTCGGGGGATTCCGCCATCAGGTGGCGGCAGCCCAGGATGCTTTTGAGCCATTTGAAAAACAGTTCGATCTGCCAGCGGTAGCGGTAGATCAGGGCGATGAGCTCCGCTTCAATCTCCAGATCGGTGGCCAGCAGCAACTCCTTGCCATCCACTTCCACCTTGACCACGCGGATCGCCTCGCCCTGCCATTTGTCGCCGAGTTTCACCATGCCCTGCCAGGTGACGCCCGCCGTCCGGTCCGCGTCTGTGAGAGGCAGCTCCTCCACGATTTCCATGCGCGGCTTGTTGCGGATGCGGAGAACAAACGAGACGCCCTGCCCGCGCAGTTCGTCGAGAAACCCGTATTCCAGGCCGTAATGGCGGTCGCCGACGATGGTCTCGCCCTTGTTGACGAACTGGCGCAGGGCCTTGCGCTCGCAGGAATTGCCGGTGGTGACCAGCGCGTCGCTGGGGGCTTGGCGCAGCACGGAGAATCTCAAATGCAGCTTGGCGGCGCGGTTGTCATCATTGAGCCAAAGCGCCCAGTGCATGCGGGGCAGGGCGGGCAGCAGGGTGCCGTCCACGAGTTTGAGCTTGTCGGCCAGATGGGCCAGCCGCGCGTCGCCCCATGAGGTGTGGATTTCACCTGATAGATCGAGGAACACCTGCCGGAGCAGCTCGGGATCGAAGACTCCCTGTGCCTCCGAGAAGCTGCCAAGGCTCACTTGCCGTCCACAAACGTCCTGCTCGACCCGCTTGAGTCGGCTCGCCGAGCAGAGCCCGCGCATGCTCTCGGGCACCGGGTTGAAGAGGCCGAAGAGCATGAGGCTGAAGTAGTCCTCCTCGAGCAGCAGCGGCTTGGGGCCGCCGGGGCGCTGGTTGGGTGGCGGAGGCATCGTTGCGCGCGCCTTGGCGAGCCGCTGGCGGAAATCATCCAGCAGTTTCCAACTGCGGAGCTTCTTCTCGTCGATCTTTTCCTTAACGCGGCACACACGCGAAGCAAATCTGATCCGCTCTAACAGTACAAGTGACGCTCCTGTCACATTGGAATCCGCTTCAGGCAGCGGAAAGCATGCCGAACAGTTCTGAGGCGATCCAAACATTTTGACATTTGCCACCCTCAAGTTGCAAAGCTGAGTTGGGCGCGATTGTCGAAATACACTGCCGGGAGATTCCTCGGTTCGGAGCATCGACCCTATGGTCGACTGACCAACCCCGGGGCTTGCCAGCCTGCTCACTCAAACCAGCAGCCTCTGGAGAGCCGACAAAATCCCGTTCCATCTTACCCCGGACCGATCCATCGACAATAAGGTCGATGCTCCGGAAGGCTGTTGCGGTCCGGGGCTGGTTGCTGCGCTTGACCCCCGGCTACCACTCGGCGAAAACGCGCGGAATCATGGGTTTCTGGAGCGCGGATTCCCCATTCTGGATGATCAACCGCGAATGGACGCGAATCTGGAAATTTAAGGGGTGCCACGTCGCTGCTTGGGCGGGTTCGGAGGCCAGACTCGCCATCAATAGGTCCAAAGTTCTGCTGCTATCCTGAATATTCGCGGTTGGCCCATTCAAAGCGAGGCAACCCTGTTTCTTGAGGTCTGATCCTTGGCAGGACGGGGCGGATTTGAGATGGCTTCTTGATTCCGGGAAGGACCGGGAATGCTTCACG
>NZ_JBATWY010000064.1:0-1557 GCF_049672945.1 Haloferula sp.
CGAATGGCACTGTTTTAAGCCAAAGCTCGGGATTTCCCGCGATGCGGTGATTCCTTGTATTCCGCTCGCGGAACGGTGAGGTAGCTGAAGTTTTTCGGTCGCTTCTTCTGGGCTCTCGGCTCCCTCCGGAATGGGCGAAAATTGATCACCTTTTCGGCGATCATTCCGATTGTCGAAGTCCATATCTCACGGATCTTGTTCACGTGCCTTTGCCTTCGCAGGTAGCGGGCGGTGTTCGACACGATTGTGTCGAGCGCTCCTTTGAAACTCATCAACCGGAGATCCTTTCCTATCGAATGCGCCGCTTCCTGGCAGCCCGACTTTATCAGGTTGTACGCGATGAGGGCCATGCGTAAGGATTTGCGAGCGGTTTCGGGCGTCTTCACCCGTAGATGATCCATCTTCAGCGTAGTCTTGATGTCCCTCAAGCGTAGCTCGATGTCCCAGCGCTGGGCGTAGATGGCGGCGAGATCCTGCCAGTCGTATTTCTCATGATCTGTCAGGGTTGTGGCCAGCACCATGCGCCGCTTCTTCCCATCCCGATCCTCAAAGTAAAAGCGGATCAGGCGGACTTCCATCTCGTCCGGGAGCGCGGCCCATTCCTCCGATGTTAGGGGGCTGCCTGATGGCTTTTGCGATGGCTTCTTCCAGACGACTAATCGCTGGTGATTGTCGATCTTCTTGCCACGCCGCCAGTCGAGCACTCGGTGCCTTGCTTGATGCAGGCGCATGAGCGTGTGGACCTGCTGCTCATCCAGTGTGGACATGAGTTCGTAGGTGCAGAAAGCGCGGTCGCCGCAAAGGATGTCGCCTGGGTGGAAGCAGTGGAGAAGCTTGCGGTAGATTGGTGCGTCGTGGGCACTTTGCTCGCCTTCGACGAAGTCTTCCCAGCCGCCATGTGCGTGGTTTAGCACTCCCATTATACCCATGACGGGAAATCCACAACCGTTACCCTGACTACTCGGCTGTGGGTATTCGGATTGGTTTTCCTCGGTGTCGTCGAGCGACATCGAACTTCCGTCGATGGACTTGATGATGTGGCCCTGATAGGTGTCCTCTGGCTGAATGCGGGTATTGAGATGATCGTTGATCCGGCTGTTTACGGCTGTGAGAAACTTAAGAGGGAGTCGACCTCGCCCCCTGCTGAAGGAGCCTGTGTCCTTGTTGGGCACAGGCAGGCCTGCGTCGTCACACCAGGCTTGGACGAGACTCACGGCCTTGGAGAGTGAGGCGTTGGTTTCGAAGATCTGAGCAATCCACGCCCAGAAGACGACGACGTTGCAGTACTGACGAATTCGCTTGGAGACGGAGAGTCCGTGGAGGAATTCAGCGGGCAGGATGTGGGAGAACTGCAGCGCGTAGGTGGCGATGGAGGAATCCGCGAGATCACGGCGTCTGGCCGAGAGAACATCTTGCAAGCGACGACGGATGCTGCCACAAATCTGTGTCGGAAATCCGCTCAGGAACGGTTCGTTATTGGTCACACATTATCTAACAGTTCCGGCGGGTTTTCGGCCACTCTTTTATCCCGAGATCCGGCTTAAAACAGTGCCATTC
>NZ_JBATWY010000065.1:0-33914 GCF_049672945.1 Haloferula sp.
CCCCACTATCCGGCGACGCGCGCGCCCTCCTCGACCGCCTCCGGACGGGCTCCGATCCTATCCCCGGATCGACAGGCGGCTCCACTCCGTCCGCGACTCATGCTTCTCGCTTCTTGATGCAAGCGACCTTTGGACCAGTCCCCGAAGAGATCGAAGAAGTCCGGGAACTGGGCTTCAGCGCCTGGATCGACGAACAGATCGCCCTTCCGCCTTCCTATCTAACGCCCTATATCGAGGAAATCAAAGCGGATGCCGCCAACGGACGCTTTGACCGGACCTACGATTACAACGAGGGAAGCTCCTTCGTCACCGGCAGGAACTTCACCACGCCATGGGCGAGAAATGCCGTGGGTGCCAAGGACCAGCTACGCCAGCGCGTCGCCTTCGCCCTCTCCCAGATCCTCGTCATCTCACGTCGCGATGCGCGGCTTGAAGAAAAGCCCGAAGCGATGACCGACTATTACGACATGCTCATCGAGCACGCCTTTGGCAGCTATGAGGAACTGCTTCTCAAGGTCTCCCTCCATCCCGCGATGGGTTGGTATTTAACAAGCGTCGGCAATCAAAAGGCCGACCCCTCCATTCCCCGCTATCCGGATGAAAACTACGCGCGTGAGATCATGCAGTTGTTCACCCTCGGACTTTGGGAACTCAATCCCGACGGCAGCCGCAAGCTCGACTCACAGGGAGAGCCAATACCCACCTACGAAACCGCCGACATCACCGAACTCGCGCGCGTCTTCACCGGCCTCTACTACGATGCCCCCTACGGATGGGGCGGTGGCGGCTGGGACGAGAGCCACTTCCTCAAACCGATGGTGATGTTTCACGACCGCCACGACTTCGATACGAAGACCCTGCTGAACGGCTTCATCATCCCCAAGCGCGAACCGAGCGATCACAATGGCATGCAGGACGTCAAGGATGCCGTTGCCAATCTGGTCAAACACCCAAGCACGGCCCCTTTCATCTCCCACCGCCTGATTCAGTTCCTCGTCACGGACAACCCGAGTCCCGCCTACATCAGTCGCGTCTCCACGGTCTTCAGCGATGATGGCAGCGGAAAACGCGGCAACCTGGCAGCCGTGATCAAGGCCATCCTCCTTGACCCCGAAGCCCGCGACCAGACCATCGACGTGAACTTCGGAAAAGTCCGCGAACCGGTGATCCGAACCATGCATCTCGGTCGGCTCTTCGAACTCGCCAAGACCCATCCGGATTTCGTGTGGTGGAACTCGGAAAGCACCTACTACGACTACAGTTTCCAGGAACCACTTTACGCTCCGAGCGTGTTCAACTTCTATACCCCGGAATACCAGGCACCGGGACCCATCCGCGCCCGCGGACTGGTCAGCCCGGGCTTCCAGATCGTCGACACCTACTCTTCCATCTCGTTCCCCAACCTGATTTGGGACTACCTCTATCGTGGCTTCGTCTCGAGCTGGAACGGACCCCGCTTCCCGCTGGACTACTCGGACTCGCTGCTCGCCGCCGGGGACCTCGACGTCCTGATTGACCGGCTCGACCTCCTGATCTGCACCGGCAACATGAGCACCCGCACCCGCTCCATCCTCAAGACAAGTCTCTCGGATCCGGAACTCAAAGCCCAGGACCGGCTTGCCGTCGCAATCTGGACCACCATCAACAGCCCCGAAGGAGCCACTCAACGCTAACTTCTGCCCGCAACACACGTCCCACATGAAAACGCGTCGTCAATTCCTCGGAGAAGCCAGTTGTGCCGCCATTGGCTCGACTTCCGTCCTCTCGACCCTGCTCAACCTCACCATGGCCAACCACGCCGCGGCCGCCAATGGCGTGAGCGCCAATCGCAAGGCGCTCGTCTGCGTCTACCTCGGAGGTGGATGCGATACCTTCAACTTCCTCGTGCCCCGTGATCAACCCGGTGGCTACGACGACTACGCGGCGTCACGCTCAAATCTCGCGATTCCCCGCAACGAACTCATTCCTCTGAATTTCACCGACTCGCAGGGAAGATCCTACGGACTCCACCCGTCTTGCACACGCCTTGCGGAAATGTTCAACGGCAGGGACTTCGGCGATGGCAGCACGGTCAAGCGACTCAGCTTGATCGCCAACATCGGAACCCTCGTCGAACCCATCCCGGACAAGGCGACCTACCAAGCCAAGGGAGTCGCACTCCCGAAAGCGCTCTTCTCCCACCGCGATCAGACCGAGCAATGGCAAACCTCGGTGCCCCAGGGTCAACAATTGCTCACCGGCTGGGCAGGTCGCGCGGCCGACGTCATCCACTCCACGCTCAACACTGAACAAACCGGCAACTACTACATGCCGATGAATTTCTCGCTCTCGGGAAACTCCACCTTCCAGATTGGAGAGAGCGAGGGGCAGTTCGTCATCACCAACAATGGTGCCCTTTCATTCACCGGCACCGGTCGTAGTTCAGCGGCTCTCCAGGCGAAGGAACAAGCCATCCGTGATGTGGTCGCCAGCCCGCTTGAAGAGCACTACAAGAACGTCTTCCAACGGACGCACGGCCAGATCTCCTCCAACAGCATCGAGAGGGGCATCGATTTCGGAAACTACTTTGATGACCCCGGTGAGCTCAATGGCCAGGACGTGAATGCCGTCCTCGATGCCGCAGGATTTGACAACAACAGCTTCGGACGCAATCTCAAGGCAGCAGCCAAGACGATCGCCATCCGCGAAAAACTCAAGCTCCGCCGCCAGACACTCTTCGTTCAATACGGCGGCTGGGATCACCACTCCGAGTTGCTCAACAACCAGGCCGGCATGCTCGCCAGCCTTGATCGCTCGCTCTTCGCCTTTCAAAGCGCGATGGAAACCCTCGGCCTCACGGACGACGTGATCACCTTCACCGCCTCCGACTTCGGACGCACCCTGCGTTCAAACGGCCAGGGCACCGATCACGCCTGGTCGGGAAACCAGTTGGTCATGGGTGGACCTGTTGGTGGTGGCGAAATCCTCGGCCAGTATCCCTCGCTCGCCATCGATGGACCCGACGACATCGGCCGCGGTGGCCGGATTTTCCCACGCACCTCGCCCGATCAGTATTTCTGTGAACTGCTCCGCTGGTTCGGAGTCTCCAACGGCGACATGGACACCGTGCTGCCGAACATCAGGAACTTCTACGATCCCAGTAGTACTTCGAACCCGCTTGGGTTCCTTGCCTGATCGACCCAGAGCCCACAATCCGACTTCATCCAAATTAGATCGTCCCGTGCTGCGCCGCATTCTCATCACAGCAATCATCGTCCTGCTGTTGTGGTTTGGCCTGACTTTCATCAACCGGGAACAAGCCCCGCCAACTTCTGCATCGCCCCAAACCAGCTCCTCCCACGCGGCAGGTCCTCCCCCCGGGCCGCCGCTTCCCGGCGATGCCCTGCTTGCCGACTACGCCTCACCGGACACCGCTCCAATCGAAGACCTGAGGAAACTTCACAACGTCCTCGCGGGTTACTTCTCGGTCGTCAAGGACCTCACCCGCCATCCGATCGGAGGCAATGCGGACCTCGCCGCCTGCCTTCTCGGCGAGAATGTCAATCGGCAGGCCTTCATTCGGCCCGATCATCCCATTCTCGATGAGTCCGGACTCCTCATCGATCGCTGGGGGAATCCCTTTTTCATCCATCCCGAGGCCGCCCGGGAACTCACCATCCGCTCGGCCGGGATCGATCTGGAAATGTTCACCGCTGACGATCTGATCATTCTGCCGACCGGTCTGACACCCTGATACCAGCATCGCCGGGTTTTTACCGGACTGAGGACTTCTCCGCCTTGCCCTCCCCCCGGGACCCGCTAGGCTCGCCCGCTTCCACCGGTCCGCACCCACATGCAGCGTATTTTCGTCGAAAAAAAGCCCCCCTTTGCCACCGAGGCAAGGCACCTCCTCGCGGATCTGCGCGAGTCCCTCAATCTTGAGCACCTCGAAGATCTCCGCATCATCCAGCGCTACGAAGTCGAAGGGCTCACGCCCGAGGAATTCACCGCTGCAGTCAATCTGATCCTTTCCGAACCCCAGATCGACCGGACTTATCCCGATCTCCAACCGCAGGCGCATGAACACGCCTTCGCCGTTGAATTTCTCCCGGGCCAATTTGATCAGCGGGCCGACTCCGCCGCCCAGTGCATCCAGATTCTGACTGGTAAAGAACGACCCCTCGTCATCTCCGCCAAGGTCATCATCCTCAAGGGACACTTCTCCTCGTCGGACATCGCCCGCATCAAGGGCTACGTGATCAACGCGGTCGATTCCCATGAAGTGGATGTCTCCGCCGACACCATTCGCCAAACCCCATCCGCGCCCAATGACGTGGAGATCCTCACGGACTTCAATTCAGGGGACGCGGAGACGATTCGCAGCCGCTTCGGTCTCGCGATGTCGGCCGAAGACATCGCCTTCTGCCAGAATTACTTCAACAAGGAAGAGCAGCGCGCGCCCAGTATCACCGAGCTCAAAATGCTCGACACCTACTGGTCGGACCACTGCCGCCATACGACTTTCCTGACCCGCATCGACGAGGTTTCGTTCGACGAAGGCACCGAACCCATCCAGCGCGCTTGGAAAACCTACCTCGCCACTCGCGATCAACTCGGACGCCAGGACAAGCCAGTCACCTTGATGGACATCGCCCTGATGGGCATGCGCGAGCTCCGTGAATCCGGCGAACTCGACAACCTCGAAGAGTCCGAGGAAATCAACGCCGCTTCGATCATCGTCCCGGTGACAAGGTGGCATGACCGTACCGGTCATTCATCCGAGGACTCGCAATCCAACCATCATGACCGAGACGGCCATGCCACAACGGAAGAATGGCTCATCCAGTTCAAGAACGAAACGCACAACCACCCCACCGAGATCGAACCCTTCGGAGGAGCCGCCACCTGCCTTGGCGGCTGCATTCGCGACCCCCTTTCCGGTCGCTCCTATGTCTATCAGGCGATGCGTGTCTCCGGCGCCGCTGATCCCCGCACCCCCTTTTCTGAGACCCTTCCCGGCAAGCTCCCGCAGAAAAAAATCTGCCAGATCGCTGCCAAGGGCTACTCGTCCTACGGCAATCAGATCGGCCTCGCGACCGGCCAGGTCGCCGAGGTCTACCACCCGGGCTACGTCGCCAAGCGCATGGAAATCGGCGCCGTTGTCGCCGCCGCTCCCCGCTCGAATGTCTTCCGCGGAACCCCCGCAAATGGCGATCTGATCCTGCTTATCGGCGGTCGCACCGGTCGCGACGGCGTTGGCGGTGCCACCGGCTCTTCCAAGGAACACACCGATACCGCTCTCGAAAACTCCGCCGAAGTCCAGAAGGGCGACGCCCCAACCGAACGCAAGATCCAGCGACTTTTCCGCAACGCGGAGCTTTCCCGGAAAATCAAGGTCTGCAACGACTTCGGCGCTGGCGGCGTGTCCGTCGCCATCGGTGAGATCGCGCCCTCGCTCGATATCGACCTCGATGCCTTGCCGAAAAAATACGACGGCCTCGACGGCACCGAACTCGCGATTTCGGAATCCCAGGAACGGATGGCCGTCTGCATTGACCCCAATGATGCCGCCTACTTCATCGCCGAGTCCGACAAGGAGAACCTCGAATGCGTTCACGTCGCCACCGTCCGCGACCACGGCCGCCTCCGCATGAGCTGGCGTGGCAAGACCATCGTCGATCTCTCGCGCGCTTTCCTCGACACCAATGGCGTCCAGCAAAGCACCAACATTCATGTCCGGAGCTGCCCCGGCCCGGGGCAAGCCGTGGAAGCGGCGGCCCGCCGCGACTCTGACATCGCGTCCCACCTCTCCCAACTCAATCACGCGTCCCAAAAAGGCCTCGGCGAGATGTTCGACGGATCGGTCGGTGCCGGAACGGTACTCTGGCCTTTCGGTGGCGAAAAGCAGCTGACCCCACCCGACGCGATGGTTGCCAAGCTCCCGCTGCTTGAAGGTGATACCGATGTCTGCACCTACATGTCCTGGGCTTTTAACCCTGACCTGTCATCCGACTCTCCCTTCCATGGCGCGGCTTCAGCCGTCGCCGAGTCAGCCTGTAAAATCGTCGCCGCCGGTGGTCGACTGAGCGACATTCGTCTGACACTGCAGGAATACTTCCCGAAGCTTGGAGACGACCCGACCCGCTGGGGACTGCCTTTCGCCGCCCTGCTTGGTGCATTCGACGCCCAGCACGGTCTTCGTCTCGCCGCCATCGGCGGAAAGGACAGCATGTCCGGATCCTTCAATGACCTCGATGTCCCTCCAACTCTCGTTTCCTTCGCCCTCGCTCCGGGCAAGGCCAGCCAGGCGCTTTCCCCCGAGTTCAAGAAGGCGGGAAATACGGTAAGCCTCGTAGATATCCCTCCCACCTCCGAGAACCTTCCCGACTACGACCGCATCAAACGACTTGCTGAAGAGATTCACTCCCTCGTCAAGCAAGGGAAGATCATCTCCTGCAAGTCCGTCGGCCATGGCGGCCTTGGTCATGCCATTCCGGTCTGCTGCTTCGGCAACATGCTGAGTATCGATCTCGCTGAGATGCCTGAAGAAGAACTCTTCAAACCAAGACCCTACTCCTTCATCATCGAGCATGAGGCATTCCTCCCTGCATCCCTGGGTGCCCTGAAACTAGGACGGGTAACCACTGGCGCGGTCTTCAGCATGGGCAACGAATCCCAATCTCTCGATGACCTGCAGAAAGCCTGGACCGAGCCGCTGGAAAAGATCTATCCCACGCAAACCGGAGTGCTGAGCGATCTGGAGCACCTCGAAACCGAAGAGCCGCGACCACGCCCGACCCGTTGCTCATACGGCTCGCCCAAGCCTTCTCCGAAGGTCCTGATCCCATCCTTCCCGGGAACCAACTCGGAATACGATTCCGCCAAGGCCTTCCGCGAGGCTGGGGCTGAAGCCCACATCGAGGTCTTTCGTAATTTGACGCCGACCCACCTCGAAGCCTCGCTCAAATCACTGGCTAGCCTGATCCGCGAAAGCCAGATCCTCTTCCTTCCCGGTGGCTTCAGTGCCGGTGACGAGCCCGACGGTTCGGCGAAGTTCATCGCAACCGTGCTGCGCAACCCCGAGGTCGCCGATGCCGTCATGGACCTGCTCAAGAACCGGGACGGACTCATTCTCGGCATCTGCAATGGCTTCCAGGCGCTGATCAAGACCGGCCTCGTCCCTTATGGAGAGATCCTGGATGGGAGATGGAAGATGGAAGATAGTGGATCGAAGATCACGGATTCTTCATCCACCATCCACCATCCATCATCCACCATCGCGCGGCACGCGCCCGCGCAGCGGCCGACCCTCTTCCACAACGACATCAGCCGCCATATCTCCTGCTACGCACCGACCGTGATCAGCAGTTCCCTGTCGCCGTGGCTGGCCAACAGTCAGGTCGGCGACATCCACCACATCCCCTTTTCACACGGCGAGGGCAAATTCGTCGCTCCTCCCGAAGTGATCAAGGATCTCGCCGCCAATGGACAGATCGCCACCCGCTACTGCGACTCCTACGGCACCCCCAATATGGACATCGCCTCCAATCCAAATGGATCGATGGCCGCCATCGAGGGCATCACCAGTCCCTGCGGCAAGGTGTTCGGGAAAATGGGCCACACCGAGCGGCGCGGTAATCACGTCGCGAAAAATATCCCGGGCGAAAAACATCAACCCTTGTTCAAGGCGGGGGTCGCCTGGTTTGCCTGAAGACGCGGCCAAAGATCCGATTCGTCACACCCCGAATATTTCGATCGGATTGATGGCATCCTGCCTCTTTCCCCAAGCGGTGCCACCAACCCCCATTGAGTCGACGGAGCGTGGGATTTTAACCTGACAGAAAGATCACAAAGGCTCAGCACGGAGCGATGACTCACGGCAAAACTCCGGCTTGAACTCTTGAAGGACAAAGTCCGCCTTGGCAGGCGATACTCAAGGCTTGCACTTGTATGACAGGTAGTGACACTTGCCACTCATCCATGAAACGAGCGCTCACGATCTTCCTTCTCTCCCTCAGCCTTCCCGCCATGGCACTCGAAGAGGGCTTTACCGCACTTTTCAACGGCAAAGACCTCTCCGGATGGACGAAGGTCAATGGCACCGGGGAATACAAAATTGATGGTGATGCCATCGTCGGCTTCGGCCGGAACATTAAGGGCAACACCTTCCTGAGGACGGAAAAAACCTACAAGGATTTCGATTTCCGCTTCGAAATGAAGTTCGACGATCTCAGCGGCAATTCCGGCATGATGTTCCGCGGCCTCCAGAAGCCCGGCGAAAATGGCCGCGTCTATGGCTATCAGTGCGAACACGACAACCGCAACGAGCGCTCTTGGACCGCTGGCCTTTACGACGAAGCGCGGCGCGGCTGGCTCGAGCCTGACAAGGCCGACAAGAAGGCCTGTGCAGCCTTCACCAAGCAGGGCCAGAAGATTTTCAAACCCGATGATTGGAACGAAATCCGTATCGTCTGCAAAGGAAAGCACATCCAGATCTGGCTGAATGGCGAACCGCGCGTCGACTACACGGACGACAGCTCGGATTTCACTCCGGAAGGCTTCTTTGCGCTTCAGGTGCACGGCGGTGACTCCTGTAACGTCCGCTGGAGAAACCTCCGGATCCAGGAGCTTTAAAGAGGCCCGCTTGCAAACAAATTACCACTCCGGCATTTCCATCTCGCTCCATGCGCTTCGCCATCTGTAACGAAACCTACGGTGACGTTTCCCTTGCCGAATCCGCCCGACTGGCGACCAAGCACGGCTACGCAGGTCTCGAGATCGCCCCTTTCACCCTTGCCTCGGATATTTCAACCATCTCCGCAGCAGACGCCAAGTCCCTCGGCAACCAAGTGACCGATGCCGGTATCGAAGTCGTCGGCCTCCACTGGCTCTTCGCCAAAACCGAGGGCTACCACCTCACCAGTCCTGACCGCTCAATCCAACAAGCGACCAAAGCCCACGCCCGCCGACTCGCCGACCTCTGCCATGCGCTCGGCGGAAGTATCATGGTCTGGGGCAGCCCACAGCAACGCTCCCTCGAAGAAGGCTGGGCTTATGACGAAGCTTTTGACCGCGCCACCGATGTGATGCGAGCTGCCGCCGAGCATTGTGGGGATCTTGGAATCACCATCGCGGTCGAACCCCTCGGAAGCGTGGAAACCAATTTTCTTACGACGGCAGAAGAGACGATCAGGTTTTGCCAGGCCGTCGATCACCCGGCCTGCAAGCTCCATCTCGACGTCAAGGCGATGAGCTACGAGGAGCATCCGATCGATCAAATCATCCGTGACAGCAAGAAATGGACGGCCCATTTTCACGCCAATGACCCAAACCTCTATGGACCGGGTATGGGGCAAGTCGAGTATGCTCCCATCGTTGAAGCTCTGCAAGACACCGACTACGACGGCTGGATCAGCGTTGAAGTTTTCAAATACGATCCCAGCCCCAGCGCCATCGCCACGACCAGCCGCGAGAATCTGCGCACCCTCTTTGGAGAATAATCGAACCCTCGAACTGAACCCATCATGACACCTGAACGCCAAACCGAACTCCTTGCCGAAGCGCAAACAAAAGGGCCAGTCGGCAAATTTCTCACCTATGCCAGAATGTCAGGACCCGGCTGGTTGCAGGGCGCCATTACGCTTGGCGGCGGCTCACTCGCCGGTGCCCTTTACCTTGGCGTGATCGCCGGCTTCGGCCTGATGTGGCTTCAGCCGTTGGCGATGATCTGCGGCATCATCATGCTCAGCGCGATCGGCTACGTGACCTTGAGCACGGGGAAACGGCCATTTCATGAGATCAATACCCACCTCAGCCCCCTCCTTGGCTGGTCCTGGCTCATCGCCACCATCATGGCCAACATCGTCTGGGCCATGCCCCAATTCGCATTGGCAACCGCAGCCGTTCAGCAGAACCTCTTCTCTGAAGCCGTCCCGACCGGGCTCATCATCACCGTCCTCTTCCTGGTCGGAATCTTCATCAACTTCCTCTATCAGTCCGAAGGAAAGGGAGCCGCTGCTTTCGACCTGATCATCAAGATCATGGTCGGTATCATTGTCGTCTCGTTCTTCGCCGTCGTGGTCGCCCTCACCAAGTCCGGCAAGCTCGACTGGGCTGCCGTGTTCTCCGGTTTCATTCCCGATTTCTCACTGCTTTTCAAACCAGCGGTCGGCTTCGATGAGTTGATCAGTTCATCGTCCGACAGTGAGTTCTGGAAGAGCTACATCGCCAGCGAACAGAAAGACCGAATCATCGCTGCCTTCGGCACCGCCGTGGGCATCAACATGACCTTCCTGCTGCCCTACACTCTTCTCAGAAAAAAGTGGGGCCGTGCCCATCGCGGCCTCTCGATCACCGACCTCTCGATCGGACTGTTCGTGCCTTTCTTCCTCGCGACTTCATGCGTCGTCATCGCCGCTGCCTCATCATTCCACCTTCAGACTTCCGATCTGAAACCCGGTGCCGGCGCAGCAACTCTTGAAAGTCTTCCAAGCGTCGCCGCGGCCATCAGCGACTTTACCGCGGCCAACCCTGACAACCCGGATGGTCTTGCAGCCTTCACCAGTGGCCAGATCGCTGGTCTGACGGACTCCGACCGCACCCTCGCCGACATGCTTGTTAGCCGTGATGCCAACGCTCTCGCCATCACCCTCAAACCATTCGCTGGCGAAACCATTGCACAGAAGATTTTCGGCATCGGCGTCCTCGGCATGGCCGTCTCCACCATCATCATTCTCATGCTGATGAATGGCATCGCCTTCCAGGAAGCGTTCTCAAGACCGGACCAACTTGGGACCACAAACACCGGAGGGAACTCCAACAAAGCCCTCTATTTCCTCGGCTGTGCCATCTCCGGCCTCGCGGGCTGTTGCTTCCCGATCCTCTGGGCGGGAGAGGCGAAAGCGGCGCTCGCCATCCCGACTTCAGTCATCGGTGGTTCGCTGATCCCCATCGCCTATCTCACTTTCTTCCTGATGATGAACTCGAAGAGCATTCTGGGGGATCAGCTTCCGAAAGGCCGTTCGCGCATCATCTGGAACACGCTAATGCTCTTCGCCACCTCGATTGCAACCTTCGGCTCGGTTTGGGTTCTCTATGGAAAAAGTGGAGCCCCCGGATGGAAAGGTGGCGTCGGCTGGTTCGGCCTCATCTTCCTCGCCATCCTCTTCGTGGTCGGCGTTGTCGCCTTTTTCCGGGATTCCAAGAAAGCTCACTAATCCCCTTTTTCCCCATCACTCACATCCCACCTTCAAAATATGAAATTCGGAATCATCGGCGCCGGCATGATCGGCCACTTCCACGCCAAAGCCATTACCGCCATGACTGGCGGCGAACTCCACTCCGTCTTCGACCTCCGCGCCGAAGCCGCCGAGAAACTCGCCAGTGAATACGGCGCGAAGTCTTACTCGGATACCGCTGAATTCCTCGCTGATCCCGAGTTGGAAATCGTCACCGTTGGCACCCCATCCGGTGCCCACCTCGAGCCCTCATTGGCTGCGCTCGACGCTGGCAAGCACGTGATCTGCGAGAAGCCTCTCGAAATCACCACCGAGCGCATCGATCAGCTCATCGCGGCTGCCGAGAAGAACGGCAAAACCATCGCCGCCGTCCTCAACCGCCGCTTCCACCCCGGCATGACGGCATTCAAGAAGGCAGTCGACGAAGGACGCTTCGGTCAACTCACCTCCGCCTCCGCCTACGTGAAATGGTACCGCGATCAGGCCTACTATGACTCCGCCGGCTGGCGCGGCACCTGGGCCCTCGATGGCGGCGGCGCCCTGATGAACCAGTCGATCCACACGGTCGACGCCCTTCTCCATCTCGCAGGTCCCGTGAAATCCGTCCAAGCCAACTCGGCCTGCCTCGCTCACGAACGCATCGAAGTCGAGGACATCGTCGTCGCGATCGTCGAGTTCGAAAGCGGTGCCCGTGGTGTCATCGAATGCTCCACCTGCACCTGGTCCAAGGACGGTCACCCGGCCCGCGTCCAGCTCGCCGGAACGGAAGGCTCGGTGTTTCTCGCCGATGAAGCTTTCGAGATCTGGGACTTCATGGAAGAGAAGCCCGAGGACGCCGAAATCAAATCCACCCTGATGAAGGGTCAGGAAGCCGGACTCGGGGCCAACGATCCAAGCGCCATCAATTTCTATCAGCATCAGCGGAACTTCGAAGAAGTCGTCAACGCCATCCACGAAGGCCGCGAACCAACGACCTCATCCGCAGAAGCACGCAAGCCCGTCGCCGTCATCCAAGCGATCTACGAATCCGCCCAGAACGACGGCAAGAAGATCACCCTCTGAACATGACAGTGGCATGACCGTCCCGGTCATGAATCCCGCTACCATGATTCCAATGCAAAGCCACATGACCGAGACGGTCATGCCACGACAATCCTCCAATTTTATCATGAAACTCACCGGATTCGCCGACGAAGCCTCACGTGACCTCGACAAACAAATCGCCGCCACCAAAGACATCGGATGGAGCGCGATCTCCGCGCGCATGGTCGGTGACAAGAACATCCACGAACTCCCTGAAGCCGAGTTCAACGACGTGGCCGACCGTCTCGACGCCGCTGGCATCGCAATCCCCGAATTCGGATCCCTGATCGGCAACTGGGCGAAGAAGATCGACTCCGATTTCGACATCACCCTCGCCGAAATCGACCGAGCGATTCCCCGCATGCAGCGTCTCAACACCCAACTCGTGCGCATCATGTCTTACGCCCAGAACCCCTGGGGTGAGGACCAGCAGGAGGAGGAACGCTTCCGCCGTCTGCGCGAAATCGTCAGCCGTTTCTCTGATGCAGGACTCACCGCCGTCCACGAGAACTGCATGAACTGGGGCGGCTTCTCCGCCGAACACACCCTGCGTCTTGTCGAGGAAGTCCCCGGCCTCAAACTTGTCTTCGATACGGGCAACCCCGTCTTCCAAAAGGACCGTTCCAAACCCGAGCCCTTCCCGTGGCAGGATCCCTTCGAATTCTGGGAAAAGGTCCGTGAGCACGTCATCCACATTCACATCAAGGACTGCATCAACCCCGTCTCCGACGATGTTGAACCCGTCTACACCATGCCCGGTGAAGGTCAGGCCAAACTTACCGAGATCCTATCCGACGCCAAGTCGCGCGGCTACGACGGCTGGATCGCCATCGAACCCCACGTTGCCACCGTCTTCCACGCCGCCGACCCCACCGCCGTCGACTGGCAGCAGTGCTACGACTCCTACGTCGAATACGGCAAACGCTTCGAAAAGCTCCTCTCGACGCTCTGATAGGAGGGGCGCTCTCCCGAGCATCATGGGTGGGCAAGGCGACTTTCAGTCGCGCCGCATCAAATCGATGTTCCAATAGCTCATGCCTCCCACCCTCGACCAACGCCTTGCCCTCCGCGAACGCCCCACAGGCTTCGCCGTGATGCGCCAGCGCTGGTCGAAGCTCCTCTTCCTCCACTGGCGCGTCGACCCCGCCATTCTCAGCTCCAAACTTCCAGCCGGCCTCCACCTCGACCTCCACGAAGGTGAGGCTTGGCTCGGCATCGTTCCCTTCTTCATGGAGCGCATCCGACCCGTCGGACTCCCACCCGTTCCCGGCCTCTCGTGGTTCCTCGAACTCAACGTTCGCACCTACGTTCACGACGAAAACGATGTTCCGGGTGTCTGGTTCTTCAGCCTCGATTGCAACCAGTCCCTCGCCGTCGAGATCGCACGTTCAAGATTTCACCTTCCGTATGAACACGCGGAGATGAGTGCCACGGAAACCGATGGATCCATCCACTACGATTGCAGTAGAAAAACCGAGTCCAAGCCCGCTTCGTTCATCTACTCGGGAACCGGGCAAGCCTCACCCGCCGATCCGGGCACCCTCGATTTCTTTCTGGCCGAGCGCTACCTCCTCTACTCCGCCCGCCGCGATGGAACCCTCTACACCGGTCGAGTCCACCACAGTCCTTACCAACTCTCACCCGCCCATTGCGATACCTGGTCGACCGCCCCGGCTGGATGGGACGGACTTCCACTCCCGGACTCACCACCCGATTCCACGCTCTACGTGGATCACGTCGACGTCACCATCTTCCCGCTCCGAAAACGCGGTGGCTAGAAGCTAGATCGCCTCCTTCTTCAGCGTCCCAATGTAGGGCAAATTCCGGTAGCGGCCCATGTAGTCCAGCCCATAGCCGACCACGAACTCATCTCCAATGGCGAAACCGACGTAGTCCGCTTTGACCTCTTCGGCGAGTTCCTTGTCCTTCTTCAAGAGGACGCCGGTCTTCACTTCCGTCGCACCTTCTTCCATCAGCCGATCCACCACCGCTCTCAAAGTGCGGCCGGTATCCAGAATATCATCGAGCACCAAGACCTTGCGACCTTTCACATCGGGCAACTTGTGATCGAGGAAATCCACCTTGCCGCTGCTCTCCTTACCACCGTGATAACTGGCCACATTGAGACACTCGATTTCGAGCATGCGTGGAATCCGGCGCAATAAATCCGCTGCAAAGACGAAGGCTCCTTTGAGGAGCACCACCACCACCATCACCTCGCCTGGAAAATCCTTTCGGACTTCAAGAGCCATCCCGTCCAACCTCTTTTCAATGACGGCCTCCGCAATCAGCACCTGCTCGATATCAGCCTCCATCAGCGGTTCCTTTCAATTCGGTAAATGCTCTCCCCTTCCTTGTGCAAAGGAAGGCGGTCTCTGGCATGAATTTCGAGATACTCGGGATCCTCGCGCAATGCTTTGTATGCCGCCTGTTTGTCCTCCATCAGAGCCACCACCTCCCGCTCCTTCTGAAGCGCACGGGCAAACTCCATCTCTTTCTCATCCAGCTTACGCTTCTGAGGCAAGGCAGTCGCCACGGCGACCAAGCCGGCAGAAAGACCAAAGAGACACAAAATAAGCCCATTGAAGAACCGGATCGCCCGGGTCTGCGCTTGCAGACGGGTGACCTTGGAGCTGGCTTTTTTGCGGCGCTTCGACACTGAGAGAGCTCATTAACAAATCCGAAGGACTAGCGGAACGAAAAAATCCCGAAGATCCTCGAGCCTCGCAGATCGTCCGCAAGCCCGCGCATCCTTTGCGAACGGCACCGTCAGCCATTGACCCGCATGGTGAGAAGGTCTTAGGTCTCCCCCGTATTCAAGCATTCAACATGAAGGACCCCATCACAGTTTCAATCACCGGGGCAGCCGGCAACATCGGCTACGCCCTCCTTTTCCGTATCGCATCTGGTTCCGTATTTGGAGCCGATCAGCCGGTTCATTTGAATCTCATCGAAATCGAACCAGCCCTGCCGGCCCTCGAAGGCGTGGTCATGGAACTCGATGACTGTGCCTTCCCTCTGCTGAGCGGTATCACAGCGACCGCCGATCTCAACGAAGGCTTCAAGGACGCCGACTGGGCACTGCTTGTCGGCTCAGTGCCTCGCAAAGCCGGCATGGAGCGAAATGACCTCCTCACCATCAACGGCGGTATCTTCACCGGCCAGGGCAAGGCCATCGCCGCCAACGCCAAACCGAGCTGTCGCACACTCGTCGTCGGCAACCCCTGCAACACCAACTGCCTGATCGCGATGTCGAATGCCACAGGCCTGCCGAAGAACCAGTTCTTCGCCATGACCCGCCTCGACGAGAACCGCGCCAAGTCGCAGCTCGCGGAAAAAGCAGGCGTTCACTGCTCGCAAGTCACCAACCTTTGCATCTGGGGCAATCACTCCGCGACTCAGTATCCTGACTTCACCAACGCGAAAATCGACGGCAAGCCGGTCACCGAGGTCATCTCCGACCACGACTGGCTCAAGGGCGAGTTCATTGCGACCGTCCAGCAACGCGGTGCCGCGATCATCAAGGCCCGTGGCGCGTCCTCCGCAGCTTCCGCCGCCAATGCAGCACTCGACACGGTCGTCAGCCTGATCAATCCGACCCCCGAGGGTGACTGGCACTCGGTCGCCATCTGCTCGGATGGATCCTACGGCATCGCCGAAGGCCTGATCGCCTCCATGCCGATCAAGACCAACGCAGACGGTAGCTGGGAAGTCGTCCAAGGCTTACCTGTCGATGAATTCAGCCAAGGCAAGATCGACGCCACCATCGCCGAACTCGAAGGCGAGCGGGATGCCGTCAAAGACTTGATTCCTTCCTGAGTTTCTCGTTTCAGCTCTAAAAAGTGCCAAGTTCCCGAATTGGGGCTTGGCACTTTTCCTTTGGCACTTCGCACTTCACCCATGTCCGACCCGCTCGTCATCGCCGACCGTGAATTCTCGTCCCGCCTCTTCGTCGGCACCGGGAAATTCCCGTCGAATGAATTGATGCGCGATGCCCTCGAGGCCTCTGGCAGCCAGATTGTCACCGTCGCCCTGCGTCGCGCCGATCTCTCCGGCGGCAAGGATCCCTACGCCAACATCCTCGAGTTCATCGATCCTGAGAAATTCCTCATCCTGCCGAATACCAGCGGCGCAATGAATGCGGAAGAAGCCGTCCGACTCGCCAGACTTGCTGCCGCCGCCGGACTGCCCAAATGGGTGAAGCTCGAAATCCATCCGGATCCCACCTACCTCCTCCCCGATCCGATCGAGACGCTCAAAGCCGCTGAGATTTTGGTGAAGGAGGGCTTCACGGTGCTCCCCTACATCAACGCCGACCCTGTCCTCGCCAAGCGCCTTCAGGAAGTCGGCACCGCCACCGTCATGCCACTCGGTGCGCCGATCGGCAGCAACCGCGGCGTCGTCACCCGTGACCAGATCCGCATCATCATCGAACAAGCGACCGTCCCGGTCGTGGTCGACGCCGGACTTGGCGCACCAAGCCATGCCGCCGAAGCGATGGAACTCGGCGCCGACGCCGTCCTGATCAACACCGCCATCGCCATCGCCAGTGATCCGTCAAAAATGGCGGTTGCCTTCAAGAAAGGCATCGAGGCCGTACGTGAAGCCTACCTGTTAGGCCTGCCCGAAGAAAACGAAACGGCATCCGCCACCAGCCCGCTGACCAGCTTCCTCCATCAGTGACGCTGCTTGTTCAGCAGTGACTGGAACAAGGAATGGGAGGCAGCAAGTTCATCAAAGGTTCCATCTCCCACGATCTTACCACCATCGAACACCAGCACCCGATCCGCAATCCGGATACTGCTGAAGCGGTGAGCTACGATAAGCGTCGTACGACCTTTCGCCAATCCGGCGAGTTCATTCTGGATCTCGGCTTCGCTATTGGCATCGAGCGCGCCGGTGGCTTCATCGAGGATCAGAACCGGTGCATTCTTAAGAAAGGCCCGCGCGATCGAAATCCTTTGCCTCTGCCCTCCGGACAACTCGGCGCCACGTTCCCCGACCTGGGTATCGTAGCCCATTTCCTTTTTGAGGACGAAAGCGTCGGCACTGGCCTGCTTGGCCGCATTGATCACCTCATCGTCACTCGCATCCAGCCGCCCAAGCCGAATATTTTCCGCTACGGAACCTGAAAGCAGAATCGCCTCTTGCGGCACCAGCGTGATGTGATCACGAAGTTGCTTCACCCTCAAATCCCGGAGATCCACTCCATCAAGAGTCACGCTTCCTTCATTCGGATCGAAAAAGCGTGGCACCATGCTCGCAAAGGTGGTCTTACCGGCACCCGATGGCCCGACCAATGCCACGACCTGGCCGGCAGGAATCTCCACGGATATGCCATCAAGAGCGGGGGTCTTATCGTAGAAGAAACTCACATTGTCGAACTTCAGCGCGCCTTTGACGTCGGCAATTTCCACGGGATTCTCCGGGTCCTTGACCCCCTCTTCCGCCTTGAGGATGACTTCCAGACGATCGAGCGAAGCCTCACCCTGCTTCAGTCTGTTGTGAACTTCTCCCAGCTTCTTCGCCGGATCGTAGCACATGTAAAGAGCCACCACGACAGCGATGAAACGCTCGAGCGAGAGTCCCTTCGTCGCCCCATAGCCAAGGGCAATCGCCACCGCTGTGGCCGCGATCAGTTCGATCAGTGGTGGCGTGGAAAAGCGGTACTTGATCACCTTGAGGTGCAGCTTCGTCCAACGTTTGACCCCCTCGAGAAATCGCCCCGCCATCAGATCCTCCAGATTGAAGGCACGGATCTCTTTCGTCGCGCTCAAGGTCTCGGCCAGAATGCCCGAGTTATCACCACCTTCGCTCTGCATTCTTGCCGCCCGATACATCAGCTTCTTGCCAATCATTCGGATCGGCAGAACCACCACCGGGATACTGATCAGGCAAATGATCAAAAAGGTGGTCTCGGAGTTTTCGACACTGTCGTAGACGAGGTAACCACGCGCGACGAACAAGGTGAAAGGCTGCTTGAGAAGATCATTCGAAACACTCGTGATCATCGTCTGCAGCATCACCGTATCGTTGATCACCCGACTGATCAGATCTCCGGTCTTGCGCCCGCTGAAGAAGCCCAGGGGAAGCTTCTGGAGCTTCTCGAAGACCGACTGCTGAATCTTAAGCAAGACATGCAATCCAGCACCGGTGACCCAGTAGACATTGAGAAATCCCGCCAAGCCACGGATCAAGGCCACCAAGGGAATCACCGCACAAGCCACGAACAAAATCGCTTTCGGTGCTCTTTCCTCTCCCCACTTTTCGACAAAGTAGCCGCGGATCACATCCGGATTGCCGAGATTGCTCATCTTGGCGCGGATCCCGGCGATCGCTCCCGTCACTTCTTCCTCAGTCGCCGAGGTCTGATCGTCGACACCGGCTGACTCCTCAACAAGCTCCTCGGTGGGTGCTTTCTCGGATTCAAAGATAATCGGGAACACCGTCTTGATCATCAGCGGCATGCCGAAACCACTCGCCATGGCGTAGATGATTCCCGCCACAATTCCGGCCGCGAACCTTCCTCGAGCGCCGCTCAACAGGGAAAAATAGGGCCAGAACTTCTTCATCGTTAAGACGGCATCCTCCCCGTCCCACCGACCTACCGCAAGCCTGATCCCAGACCACATTCTGCTCCACGGAAAAGGGCCACCATCCGGGTTCCGCACGCTTGCCAAGCTCCGGACACCTGCCCAAGGTTCCCTTCCATGGCCGCCACGCCCGAAGCAAAGAAAAACACCTGGTTGCTCGATCACGCCAAAGACGTCCACTCCCAGTGTGGCGAGGACGGCATCATCGGCAAAGCCCTCGAGATGCTCCCTGAGCGGGACCATTGGTGCGTTGAATTCGGGGCATGGGACGGCCGCCACATGTCCAACACCTGCCACCTGATCGAGGATCACGACTACCACGCGGTGTTCATCGAAGGCAACCCCGACAAGGTCGAGGTTCTGAAGAAAAACTTCGGCCACAACAAGAAGGTCCACCCCATGTGCCGCTTCGTCGGCTGGAAGGGTGACGAGACCCTGGACAAGATCCTCGCTGAAACCGAAATCCCGAAGAACTTCGATTTCCTCTCCATCGATATCGACGGCAATGACTGGCACGTGTGGCATGCCGTGGACGAATACCGTCCGAAGATCGTGATCGTTGAATTCAACCCGACGATGGCGAACGAGCTCGACTACGTGCAACCTCCCGAGTTCTCGACCCAGATCGGTTGCAGCCTCAAGGCCCTCGAACGGCTCGGGAAAGCGAAGGGCTATGAACTCATCTGCGTCACCGCCTGGAATGGCATCTTCGTCGACGCGAAGTACTATGACGCCTTCGAAATTCAAGACAACCGCTGTGAAACCCTGCGCCTGGAAACCGACAAGGTGACTCACATGTTCTCCGGCTACGACGGTCGCATCCGCATGACCGGCTACCAGAAGCTGCCGTGGATCAACATGCCAATCCTCGAGCAAGCCGTTCAGGTGATTCCAAGATTCCTGCAAAACTATCCCGATCAGATGGGCCCGATTCGCCGCAACCTGCTGGGCCTCTGCCGCGCGATTGCGAAGTGGCGGAAGTAGGATTGGTGATTTTTCGTTAGGAAATCACTTGCCTCAATTTCCACCCCATCGAGGTCATCCATGCTTCCAGCCCGATCGGGGTCATTCATAATTCCGACCCCATCGGGGCCATTCATGCTTCCAGCCCGATCGGGGGATTCATCGTTCCGACCCCATCGAGGTCATTCATGTTAGCCGTGGACTTCAGTCCACGGAAACCTGATCAGAGTATCTCGCGTCGCGTAGCGACGCTTCAAGCCCCTGGCTGTCATCGCTTTCATTGGCCATTTTTCGACCCAAAGACGCCAGACGATTTGAAGCGCCGATACGCGGCGCATTCTCTCTCCATTCTTCACCGTGGACTTAAGTCCACGGCTACCATCGATCGTCCCGCTGGGACGGCGTGGAGCCCTCAGCCGCCGCCTTTCGCCAAATCCGCCAGCATCCGCTGCGCACGGTGCTTGAAGGTATGCTCCGCCAGCACTCGCGCGCGACCCGCCTCGGCGACCGCATTGACGCGCTCCGGATTCCCGACCAGTTCGTCTACAATCCCGGCAAGCGCATCGACATTTTCATAGACGAGGATTTCTTTCCCCGCCTCGAAACATCGTGGCAGATCCTCGACCGCGGGATAAAGCCCGACGCCACCACAGCACGGTGCTTCAAAGGCCCGCAGATTCATCCCCCGTTCGGTGTTACCCGGCTGGAGCAGATTCAGGCTGGCGATATGCCCCGCATAAAGCTTCGCCAGACTGCCTGAGGAAAGACGCCGCCCCCTCCATGGACGCAGCCAATCCCCGCAACCCGGCCCATAGACTTCCAGTGGTAGCCCTTTCTCGCGGATCTGATCAAAAAACGCGCGGCGATGAGGACTGCACTTGCCGGCAAATACGATCGACTGCTTGCGCTCGCCCTTCGACACCAGCGGATAGCGCTCCGGATTAACGGCCAGCGGCAGGTAGTCGAATGAATGGCCCCCATGGTCATAAAAAGACTCCAAGGCCGTCACACAACCGCTGTCGAAATAGTAGACCCGGTGAAAGCACGCTACCAAGTTCTTGGGCGGCGCATTCAGGTTGTCACACAACCAGCCAACCCACTTCGCATTTTTTACCACCCCAACCCAACGCTCGAAAGCAGCGGCCGGCAATCCCGCTTTATTCTGAACCACGATCAAATCCGGCGCGAAGGCCTCAAGCTCCGTCCGGATGCGTTCGATCACCCGAGGATTGTCCAGTTCGCGCAAGCCCTCGCGCTTCTGCAGCCAGCGTTCCTCTCCCGTCTCCGCCTGAATGCTCACCGCCCGCACCTCCGCACCCACCTGATCAAAACCGCTGCGCAAGTCCTCGAACCAGGTCAGGATGCTGCGCCCCTTGCCCAATATCACCACCCGCGGCTGATTCTTCCCCGTCACTTGCGCGGCAGTAAAGCCAGCCCGGCTCGAGTACGCAACCCCTCTTGACCGTCCTATCCCTTTGGTGCTGAATCCCCGGGCCTTCGGGGACGTCGAGATGATTTTCAATTCCTATACCTATCTCCTGCTTTTCCTGCCGATCGCGCTCCTCGGCTTCTCCATCGCCGCCCGCGTCAAACTCCGCGCCGGCTTCACCTGGCTCGTCCTCTGCAGCCTCTTCTATTACGGCTGGTGGAATCCCGACCCCAATCAGCCGTGGCGCCCTTGGTATGTCCTTCTGATCCTCGGCTCGTGCGTCGGCAATTTCCTCTCGGGAGAATACATCGCGCGACACCGAGAGACCAAGCACGGCAAGTGGGTCCTCGTCGCCGGCATCGTCCTCAACCTGCTGCTGCTCGGATACTTCAAATACACCGGCTTCGTCGCGAATATCCTGCAGCATTTCACCGGCTGGCCGACCACCATTCCCAACGTCGTCCTCGCCCTCGGCATCTCCTTCTTCACCTTCCAGCAGATCGCCTACCTTGTCGATGCCTGGCGCGGCGAAACCGAGGAATATCATTTCACCGACTACATGCTGTTCGTCTCCTTCTGGCCACAGCTCATTGCCGGACCGATCGTCCACCACAAGGAGATGATCCCGCAGTTCAAGCGGGAGACTTGGAAGAACCATCGCTGGGTCGATGCCTCCGCCGGACTCAGCATTCTCCTGATCGGCCTCTTCAAGAAAGTGGTCATCGCCGACAACGCGGCACCCATAGCGAGTTCGATCTTCAATCTTGCCGCGGCGTCCGACGGCCGCGATCCAACCATGGTCGAAGCCTGGGCCGGGGCGATCGCCTACGCGGTCCAGATCTACTTCGATTTCTCCGGCTACACCGACATGGCGATCGGTTCCGCCCGCCTGTTTGGAATCCGTCTGCCACTCAATTTCCATTCCCCCTACAAGGCCACCTCGATCATCGACTTCTGGCGGCGCTGGCACATCACCCTCTCACGTTTCCTGCGCGACTACCTCTACATCCCGCTCGGCGGAAATCGCAAGGGCAAGTCCCGCCGCTACATCAACCTCCTCATCACCATGATCCTCGGAGGTTTCTGGCACGGAGCGGGCATCACCTATCTCCTCTGGGGCCTGCTTCACGGACTCTACCTCTGCGCCAACAACGCCTGGATCTCTTTCCGCAAGAAGCACAATATTTCACCACTACCGAAGCCCGTTGCCATCGGCCTCACCTTCATCTTCGTGGTGATCGCCTGGGTTCCGTTCCGCGCCGGGACCTTCGAACTCGGCTCCGCCGGCTCGGCTGCGAAGGCCTTCGAAACCACCCGCACCATGTTCGCCTCGATGTTCGGCTTCAATGGCTTCACCATCTGGCCGGATCGCAGCGGCTACGTGGTCAAGGACTCGCACGCCATGCGCGCCTGCCTCGTCATGGTCTTCTGCTGGATCCTGCCGAACACCCAGCAGTTCATGCGCCGCTATCAGCCGGCCATCGATCCCTCGAAATTCGAAGACTACGAGCTCGGACCGCGCCGCTGGTGGCAATGGAGACCCACCACTCCCTGGTTCATTTTCAACCTGCTGATGATGTGCGTCACCATTCATCAATTCGATAAACTCAGCGAGTTCATCTACTTCCAATTCTAAGCCCGGAATCCACCCGCTCTCATGAAACCTGTTCCACGCTCATTCCGACGGCATGCCCTGGGGCTGTTTGGTACGTTCGCTGGAGTCATGCTGGTGTTTACCCTGGTGAACACCTGGATCAACCCCATCTGGGTCACTCCCGCTCCTTGGACCAACGACGAGTTTGCCGAGCACCGCCAGATCTACCGCAACCTTCGTACCGCCAAGGCAGGCATGGCGCGTTCGGTTCCTTGGGAAGTCGCCATGCTCGGATCATCCCGCGTCGCCATCGGACTCGATCCCGACATCCCGCAGTGGGGCGACACCAAGGTCGTCAACCTCGGCATGAGCGCTGCCAGCATCAACGAGAACGCGGCGATGCTCGCCTTCCTCATCGACAACAACCCCGAGCTTAAGGAAGTCATCCTCGGTCTCGACCTGACCGACCTCACCTCCGAGGACGACCTGTCCCGAGGAGCCGGCTTCTATGAATCGCCACTCAATGAAAATGGCGACGCCTTCGAGCGCGAGCTCCGGTACCATGTCGGGTTCTCGACCGCAGAAGCCTCCTACAAGACCGTCAAGGCACGCGCGAGCGGCTTCATTCCGCCCTACACCACCAAGGGCCACTGGGCCCATCATCGCTCCGTTGATCCGGTGCGCCTGATTCTCGAACGTGATTCCGTGCCTTTCGCTGTCCGTTATGTCCGGAAACGGAAGCTCGAACTGGCACTCAGCGACAGCAAGGTCGCCTCCTTCCGCAAGGCGGTTCGCAGCTGTCTGGAGAACAACATCAAGCTGCGCCTCTTCATCCCTCCCAACCACGCCGTTTATCTCAGTGTCTTCCCCTTCGACAATGATCCGGACCCCTTCTTCATGCTCGATCGGAGGACCATCGTCGATCTCGTCGCCGAAGAGCAGAAGAATTTCCCGAACGCGCCTGAAGTCGTCATCTGGGATTTCAACGATTTTCACCCATTGAACTGTGAACCCATTCCCGAGAACCCGGAAACGCCCGCGAAGTACTGGGTTGATGGTACTCACTCCCTCGAAACCCTCGGCAACGTGATCCTTTCACGCATCAATGACTGGCCGCTCGACGACCCGGTGGAGGCGAGCTATGGCCAGATCCTCACCCCTGAAAACATCGACCAGAGGGAGGAAATCATTCGCAAGAGTTACGAGAAGTATCAGATTGATCATCCTGAGGACTGGCAGTTCACGAAGAACATCATGAAGGAGTTCTCGCCCACCGATGCCGAGCCTGTCGAAACCTTTGAGCCCTCACCCTAGGTTCCTTCAAGGCACCTTTTCCTTTCCTTGAGCAAGCGCCGCCACAAGCCACGCGACTACCGTTCCGCACGCAACGCAGCGCGGCGTCACGCTCTCGGTCTCGGCGGCACCTTTGGCTTCCTGATGCTGCTCTTTGTCACGCTCTCCACCCACATCAATCCCCTCTGGCTGACACCTACGGCATGGACCGATTCATCCTACGCCGACTACAAGCCGGTCCACAAATTCCCCCGCAATGGCAAGACGGGCCTGATCCGCAGCTTCGACTGGGACACTGTGCTGCTCGGTTCGTCGCGCGTCGACATTGCCTTTGACCCCCTGCTCCCTGAGTGGGACGGCAAACGCGTCGCCAACCTCGCTCTGCGCGGAGGCACGCTCAACGAACATCTGGCGATGCTCGAGTATGCCTCGGAGAACGAGCAACTCGAACTGGCAATCATCGGCGTGGACCTCACCGATCTCACCAACCCGGTCACCATTCCTCCAGGTGCCGGCTTTGAAGAATCGCCACTCAGCGACACGGGCGATGCCTTCGAGAAAGAACTCCGCTACCGTTGCGGATATTCCTTCTTCGAAATGAGCGTCAAGACGCTCAACTACAAGATCCGAGACCGACTCTCCGCTTACACACCCGAAGGCCATTGGCTACGCCAGCTCGACAAACGCCCGCTGCGCGCGGTGCTCCAATACGTTTCCTTCATGTGGTCGGACCGCTACATCACCCAGCGCAAGAAATCCATCGAGATCAATCCCGCCAAGGTTGAGGCGTTGCGTTCCATCATCCAACTCTGCCAGAAAAAGAACATCCGGCTGATCCTCTGCATCCCACCTAACCACGCGGCTTTCCTTTCGGTCTTCCGACTCAAGCATGATCCCGACCCCGGCTTCCGCATCGACCGTGAAGTGATCTGCCAAGTGGTCGCTGAAGAAAACGCCAAGGGCTCCGGAGCACCGGTCGAACTCTGGGACTTCAACGATTTCCATCCCTACAACTGCGAAGCTCTGCCGCCGATCGACGATCCCCGGAAACCCTCAGAGTATTGGGCAGACGGCACCCACGCCCTTCCTTCTCTCGGGAAAATCATGCTCGCCCGCATGCTCGACTGGCCACTCGAAGATCCCGCGCATGCCAGCTACGGTCGAAAGTTGGAATCTGGCGATGTCGAAGCGAGGCTCGATGAGATCACCGCCGGTTACGAACGCTACCAAAACGATCACCCTGACGACCACCAGTGGGTGATCGACCACATGGACTTGTGGGAGAAGAACTGACATGCCTCCTGACATGCGATTGATCTCCCGACTGTCCATGCGCCGCTACATCCGTGGCTTTGTCATCATCGTGGGCATCTCGCTGGTTGTCTCCCTCCTCACCAATCTCGTGGTCAACCCCTGGCGGATCACACCCAGCCCGCTGTCATCCGAAGCCTTTGATGCCTACCGTGACCTTGGTTCCCAGAATCGCACCGGAAAGTGTGGACTCATCCGTTCGGCACCGACGATCGGAGTCGCCCTGATCGGCTCGTCCCGCGTAGCGAACAGCCTCGATCCCAAGCTGTCGGCTTGGGGGCGGGACGACGTCTATAACCTCGGCGCCAACGCCTGCTACATTTACGAAAGTGAGGCATTCTTCCGCTACCTCATCGAAGTTCAGGATCCAGAACTGGTAATCATCGGCATCGACCCGGGCGATCTCAGCTCGGACTTCGATACCCGCATCATCTTCGACTACCAGGGTTCGCCACTTGGTCCGGAGAAGGGAAAAATCGACCGCGAGATCCGATACCTCGTTGGCATCTCCACCCTCGAGGCCTCATTCGAAACGATCAAGAGACGATTCTCCGACGAAAAACCCCAATTCGACACACAAGGCCTGCGACGTCATCGGCCTGAGCGAAGAATCAGCCAGCGAGACTTCCTCGCCATGGCAATCAAGGGCGAGACGCAGTTCGAGGCTCCGCAAAGTGCCGGCGCGGTCGCCACCCTGCGTGAAGACAAGCGAGAGCTGCTTGAGGGCATCGTTCGCACTTGCCACCAGCGAGGGATCCGACTGGTTCTTCTGATCCACCCGCAGCACGCCCTTGCCCACACGCGTTCCGGCGAGGAACCGATGCTTCCCTTCGAGAGCGAGCGCCGTGAAGTCACCTCACTGGTCGACCGCATCAACCGCGAAAACCCCGACGCCATCCCGGCGGAAGTCTGGGACTTCGGCGATTACCATCCGATCAACTGCGAGCCACTTCCGACCGACGACGGCCGCATGGAGAGGTGGGATGACTTCAACCACTACACTCTCGAAGTGGGCAACCTGATCCTTGCACGCATCATGGGATGGCCGATCGAACTCGAGGGCGGTGAGGACTACGGCCTGAGGCTCACGCCGGAGAACTTCGACGGCTGGGTCGATCAATCGAAACAGGGATTCCGCCGCTACACCGATGGCACGGGAAAGGCCGACATCGAGTGGGCTCAGAGTCTTGGCAACGAGGAAGGACCCGATTGACGCAAGGAGATGCTATTCAACTCTTACATCTACCTGCTTCTCTTCCTGCCGATCGCACTGATCGGTTTTCAGCTGCTGCGCCACGCGCCCTTCCGGGTCAGTGTTTCGTTTCTGGTCCTCGCCAGCCTTTTCTACTACGGCTGGTGGGATTGGAAAAACCTGTGGATCATTGGAGCCTCCTGCGGCTTCAACTTCTTCTGCGGTCGCTACATCGCCGGCCACCGGGGAACCCGGGCCGGCAAAGCCGTTCTCGTGACCGGCATTGTCGCCAACCTCGGCATCCTCGCTTTCTACAAATACGCCGGACTGATTGCCAAATCGATCGAAGCGATCACCGAGGCAGGCCTCCCTGCTCCGACCATCATCCTCCCCCTCGGCATCTCTTTCTTCACCTTCCAGCAGGTCGCTTATCTGATCGATGCCTGGCGCGGTGAGACCGAAGAGTATCACTTCAGCGACTACCTGCTGTTCGTCACCTTCTTTCCCCAGCTCATTGCCGGCCCGATCGTGCATCACAAGGAGATGCTGCCTCAGTTTCAGAGGCAATCGGGACGCGGTCTGTGCGCCACCGACCTGTCGATCGGCACCACCATCCTCATCATTGGCTTGTTCAAAAAGGTCGTCCTCGCCGACTACCTCTCTCGAACGGCAACCCCTCTCTTCGACCTCGCTGCGAGTGGCGACCGACACCTGACCATCGGCGAAGCCTGGGCCGCCACGCTTTCCTACACGCTGCAGATCTATTTCGACTTCTCGGGCTACTCCGACATGGCGATCGGCTCGGCACGCCTTTTCGGCATCCGCCTGCCGCTCAACTTCCACTCCCCCTACAAGGCGACTTCGATCATCGACTTCTGGCGGCGCTGGCACATCACCCTCTCGCGCTTTCTTCGTGACTACCTCTACATTCCACTTGGTGGAAATCGCAAGGGACCAGCCCGCCGCTATGTCAACCTGATGACCACCATGCTCCTTGGTGGTCTCTGGCATGGCGCCGGCTGGACCTTCATCCTGTGGGGTGGATTGCACGGATTCTACCTCTGTGTGAACCACGCCTGGCATTGGCTCGGCCGGAAATGCCGCCTCCCTTCCATCCCTCGACCGATTGCCGTCTTCATCACCTTCCTCGCCGTCGCCATTGCCTGGATTCCCTTCCGAGCCGGCAATTATGAAGCTCTCGCCAGCGGATCAATGGACGATGCCATGCGTGCGACCCGCACCATTCTCGCTTCGATGTTCGGATTGAACGGCTTCGACTTCTGGTCCTCCGCCGGCATGGTGATCACCCCGCAGACTCGCGCTCTTCGACCCATCGTCCTCGGACTCCTCCTGGTCTGGTTCATGCCGAACACCCAACAATTCATGCGGCGCTATTTCCCCGCCCTCGGCATGAAAAACCTACCCGATGCCGAACTCGGACCACGTCGCTTCTGGCAGTGGCGCCCCACCTACCTGTTTCTCGCCTTTGTTCTCATCCTTCTCTACGCCGTTGGCCGCGACTTCGATCGGATCGGCGAATTCATTTACTTCCAATTCTGATTATCCACGATGCCTGTAGTAGCTCGAATCTGGGGTGGCCTGGGAAACCAGATGTTTGCCTATGCCTTCGCCCGCGCCCTCTCGCTCCGCAACAATGACGAACTCATCCTCGATACCCGCTTGGGCTTTGAAGGTGATCCTTATGGACGTGTCTACTGTCTTGATAAATATCAGATCGATTTCCCCGAAGCCAGCAGCCTCGACACCCGGCCAGGCCAGATCGGCAGCCTGACACGTCGTCTCAAGAAAGCGGTGAACCGGAGCCGCGATCTCTCAACGGCGACCTACGTCGAAGAGCCCAAGGACCCTGCATTCATGCCGGAAATCGCCCGGATGGATACGCGTTCCCGGCGCGTCCTCTTCAAAGGCTACTGGCAGAGCCCCCGATACTTCGAGGACTTCGCGGATCAGATTCGCAAGGATTTCACGGTCGTGGCGCCGCTCGACGAGAACACGCGGAGGATTCAGGAGGCCATGTCAAGGTGCGATGCCATCGGCCTGCACGCGCGGAGACTGCATCAGGTCCATGCCGGGCAGGAAGCCTCCGGCCCGAAAGCTGGCGTCAAACAGATCTCACTCGACTACTACAAGACCGCCGTCGCCAAAATGGTGGAAGGCTTGGCCAATCCCCACCTCTTTTGCTTCGGCGACGCCAAGGACTGGCTGCGTGAGAACCTCGATTTCGACCTCCCGATGACCATCGTCGAAGGTCGCGATGGTGACGAATGGGCCTATCAGGACATCCACTTGATCAGCCAGTGCCAGCGTTTCGCCATCGCCAACAGCTCATTCAGCTGGTGGGGAGCATGGCTGAGCAAGGCACCCGATAAACAAATCTACTATCCCCGGCCTGGTTCGTGGTCGTGGTTTTGGAATCGGGACATCATCCCTGACGGTTGGACCTCAATCGATTGCTGATCTCGGGGGTAAAGACGAGCCACCAGACCAGCTTCAAGGCGATGCTGCTCAGCTGTATTCCCTGTCAATCTTCCCTGTCAATCGATGGCCTAATACCGGCAACGATGTCGGGCGGGCCAAAGACAAGTCGCTGGCGACTCCACCATCCATGAAGGTCGCGCTCAACCTGCTCCTTTCCTAAGCAGGCCAATCATGACTCCCTGGATCACCAATTCCCGCGCGGGAATCAAATCGGGGAAGTCATCATTCTCCGCTTGAAGGTAAGGCTTGCGGCTTTGGAAAACGTAGCGCTTCAGAGTGGTTTCACCATCGATCAAGGCGGCGACGATGTCACCCCTGCGAGGTTCCTTGAATTCAAGAATGACCGTATCCCCACTGCAAATGTGCGCATTGATCATCGAGTCGCCGCGAACTTTCAACGCGAAGGTTCTCGCCGTCGGCCGGACTCCGAGTGAGGCGATATCGATCGACAGACATCCCTCCTTCTCGGGTGGGGCATCCTGCGCCATACCTGCGGCGATTTCACCGTAGATCGGAATATCGACCACTTCCTCGCGGTCGAGATCCTCGGCGAGGATCACCGCACGCGCTTTCCCCGGCAGTCTCTGGATCACCCCTTTTCGCTCCAGCGCCCTGAGGTGACTCATCGCCGCCGTTTGGCTGGCGAATCCGAAGGAGTCCTGAATTTCGCGGGTCGAAGGCATGACCCCCCGAATCCGCTGCGATTCCTTGAGATAATCAAAGATTTCCTGTTGTCTCTGGGTCAGTGGTTCATTCATGGTATCTCGAACAGTGTTCGGAAGAACAAACCATCTCTCCTCGCGGACGACAAGCGGAATCTTTCCGATGTTTTAGCGACCGACCACACCGCGCTGCCACATCGGTGAGGGTGGCAGGTCTTTTGGCCGACAAACCGCGATTCCCGCATGTTTTGAGGAGCCATTCAGGTAGTCCGTAATCGGCCGGTCAATGATGGTCATCCGGCCCTTGTCCCGGTCTGAGGTGGCATGCGTGAAGTAGGCCCGCCCTCTCAATTTCACGATCAGCCCAACATGGGAAGTGTATCCGAATTTCCAATTGGTGGTGATCGCACAGATGTCGCCATCCTGAAGGTAGGACTCCACGGCCCGCACTTTTGATTTGGGAATATGGTAAACCGGCAACTTCGAAACCTGGGCCTCGATCTTTCCAATCTGTGGGACCAGCGCAGGATTATTACGGAGGTAGCGGTAGCTCTTCCACTGAACGGTCATCTCGCGGATCTCCCGCTGCAAGCGCACGGCACCCGGCAGCCGCGGCGTGATGTTTGTCGCGAGGCCCCGCTTCTCATTGTCATAAAAGACCTCCTCCAAATGATGCATCCGACTGAGATACCCTCCGGTGCAGCGACCGCCACGATAGCGTTCGATTTCGACCATATGAAGCATGTCCGCCGGCTTGTAGGGTGCCGGCTTGTAGCGAAGCATCCGCGCAAAGGCCAAGGCGTTCTCGTAGTAGGTCCAACAGTCCATGCCGGTGAAATTGACGACCGGGTTCTCGATGTGGTCGTCGACCTCAAGGGTATAATTCACATAGGGAACCCCGACCATCTCCCGCGCCGCCCTGATCGTTCGCTGTCCCAAGGGGAGCCGACGCCAATTCTCGCGTTCCGCCTTGGCCACCAGTGCGTAAAACTTCGACTCACCCTTGAAGACCGTCGAAAGCGGAAGCCGCAACGGCGAGGGTGGCGTGACCGAATGCATCCCGGCGGTCGATACGGGAATAAGCTCAGTGCGGGTATTTCCATCGAACTGCGGTTCAGAACCAGCCGGGCCACAAGCCACCAAAGCGATCACCCCGATGATTCCCAGAAGACCAATACCGCTTGTCATGAGGCTCACCTTACTCGGATCGGGTTCGAATGAAAGCCGCCATTCCCCTTCGGTTCCGAAATCCAAGAGCTCCCAGTTTGGCGTTGTCGACCGACGGACGCTTACCCCAGATTGCCCCCATGAGCTCCCGCTATCCCTGCAGCCCTCGGACCGAAATCGATGGATTGATCTACTTCCCACGCCTTTGCGACAAGATCCGCCTGCAACGAGACGGACAGCTCAGCGAAGACTATCACGCCAATCTCGGCGGCGGCATGGATCTCTGGACGTGTCAGTTTCTCGGGGTCGGATACGAGCCTTTGGCAGATTTGGTCAAAGGAGGGGCGAGCGACGCCGAGGCCTTGGCATGGTGCCGGGAGACGGGCCTTGATCGCCCTGACTACGAAATTGCCTGGTGGAATGCCTACATGAAGACCCGGGGTTTTCGAGACGACCTGAGCGAGCGCCTCGCCACACGCATCGAGGAGTCCGGCTTCAAGGATCGGGAAGGCATCTTGACCTTCTTCGATTACATCGACGCCGACGAAGGGCGGTTTTGAGGGCGGTCTAGAGCTTCAATTCCCTTCTCCTCACCCATTCCCTGCCGCCTCAGGCTTGGGGCTGATCGAAGGCACCGGGCGAAATTGAGGAAATTCTTGCAATTTTACCCAAATTTTGTGAATATCTCGGAAGTCCAAAGTATTTCACCCCACCGACTTTGGCTGACACCCCGCCCATCTCCCGATGAAGAACCCCATCGCACCCCTCCTTGGCAGCATCTTTCTCGCCTCTGCGCTGTCGCTTTCAGCACAGACCTTCACCGAGGATATCTCGGGGACGCCTGCTAACAACACCTTCGAACGGGTCGACGGCTTGACCGTTGGCAACATCCTCTTCAACAACACCGAAGGAGGAGGCATTCCCGACCCCTTCGAGATCGATCCAGTGGGTGCCACGATTACCGAGGTAACCACCGCCACCGGAACCTTTACTGCATTCGACATCTGCGCCGAGATGTTCGTCGGCCCCAACGACAGTTCCAGTTATCAAGTGACCCAAGGCTTCGGATCGCTGAACGCAGGCCAGCAGGTGCTGGTAGCGAAGCTTTTCTCGAATACCCTGGTGGATTTCTTCGTAGCGAGGGACGGAGGCGATCGAACCGAAGCGGCCATCATCGGTGCCGCACTTCAAATGGCTTTCTGGGAAATCGTCGAAGACCCAACGTTCAACTCGACTCCGAGCCTGGACGAGAATTCCCCCAATGCCGGCAATATTTCCATCAGTGGTTACACCGCCAGCTACTCGGGTGATACCCAAGCCGCCATGATCCGGGCACAAACCTATCTGGACCAGCTGGATACCTGGACCGACAACGGCGGATTGACCTATTTTTATGCGGATAATGCAACCGAACAGGACCGCTTGTGGGTGACCTTCGAGGCGATCCCTGAGCCCTCGACGGCGCTCTTGGCGATGCTTGGAATGATCACATTGCTTCGCCGCAAACGCGCCTAGGTCGAAATTTCAAAATCTTTTGAACCCGTCCGCCCGAGTGGCCGACGGGTTTTTTGTGGCTGCCATGCGAATCGAATCAACTTGTGCCCGTTTCCACTCATCCGCTGGACCAGGCTGAGCGCTGAGCCTAGGCTTTGCCCATGTCCGCGAAGCCATTCCATTATCAGGATCCCTTCCCTCTCTCCTCCGACCCCACCGAGTATGTCAAAATCAGCTCGGACTATGTCTCTGCGTCTGAGTTCGAGAGTAAGCCCATTCTCAAGATCGACCCCGCCGCCCTGACCCTGCTTGCCAACGAGGCCTTCAAGGCGATCAACTTCTCGCTTCGCACCTCCCACATCAAACAGGTTGCCGCCATTCTGGATGATCCCGATGCAACCGAAAACGACCGAATGGTCGCACTGATGCTGTTGAAGAACGCTGAGATCGCAGCCCACGGTATCCTTCCCAACTGTCAGGATACGGGAACCGCGATCGTCATGGGAAAAAAAGGGCAGCAAGTTTGGACCGACGGGAACGACGCCGAAGACATCGCCCGCGGCGTTCACAAAACCTACACCGAAGAGAATCTTCGTTACTCGCAGGTCGCTCCTCTGAACATGTGGGATGAAGTCAATACCCGCACCAATCTTCCTGCCCAGATCGAACTCTATGCGGAGCCCGGCGACGCCTATAAATTTCTCTTCATCAGCAAAGGCGGCGGTTCTGCCAACAAGTCCTTCCTCTATCAGGAGACCAAGGCTTTGCTCAATCCTGCCAGCCTGTTGAAGTTCTGTCAGGAGAAGCTCCTCACTCTGGGAACCTCGGCCTGCCCGCCGTATCACCTCGCTCTCGTCATTGGAGGCACCTCCGCCGAGGCTTGCCTCAAGACTGTCAAGATGGCCTCCACCCGCTACCTCGACGAACTCCCGACCGAGGGCAACGAACACGGTCAGGCGTTCCGTGATCTCGAGTTCGAAAAGAAGCTTCTCGAAGTGGCCCGCAACACGGGCATTGGTGCCCAATTCGGTGGGAACTTCTTCGCGCTCGACGCCCGGGTGATCCGCTTGCCACGACATGGTGCCTCGTGCCCGGTCGGTCTCGCCGTATCCTGCTCGGCTGACCGTCAGGCCAAAGCCAAGATCACCAGGGACGGCATCTTCCTCGAAAAACTCGAGACCAACCCCGGACAGTTCATCCCGGAAAAATACCGGGATTGGAAATTCAGTGGCGTCAATATCGATCTCGACCTAGGCATGGAAGCCACGCTGGCCACGCTTTCAAAGTACCCGGTCACCACCGCCCTCGCTCTCACCGGCACCATCATCGTCGCCCGGGATGCCGCGCACGCGAAGCTCAAGGAACGGCTCGAAGAAACCGGCGAACTTCCCGACTACATCAAAAAGTATCCCGTCTAC
>NZ_JBATWY010000066.1:0-6473 GCF_049672945.1 Haloferula sp.
TGCAGACTTCATCCGGCTCGCGGACGTTGAGGCTTGGAGGCAGCCATTGACCTTCGAGAGCCAGCAGGCAGATCACCGACTCCACCGAACCGGCACCGCCAAGCAGGTGGCCGATCGCCGACTTGGTAGAACTCACCTTGATCTTCGGCGTGTCCACACCGGCCAGCCGCTGGATCGCCCGGCCTTCCGCGATGTCATTGAGCGGTGTGCCGGTTCCGTGCGAGTTGATGTAGTCGATTTCCCCCGGCTCGAGCCCAGCCATCCGGGTCGCGGCGGTCATGGTCAACAAGGCCGCATCGCCTTCAGGGTGGGGCTGGGTGAGATGGTGAATGTCCGTCGCCGCGGCGTAGGCCATGACCTGCGCCAGAGCTTTCGCGCCGCGGGCCTTCGCTGACTCCAAGGACTCCACCACCACGAAGCCGGCCCCCTCACCAATGGCCAGACCATCGCGGGCCGCATCGAACGGCCGCGGAATCCCGCTCGGCGAACGCGCCTGCAGCGAGTCGAAGCCCGCAAACACCATCTGACTGAGCGCATCATAGCCCCCCGCCAGGACCCGCTCCGCCTTGCCTTCGCGCACCATCTGGAATGCGTGACCGATGGCATTGGCCCCTGAAGCGCAAGCGTTGGAAATGATCCGGATCGGCCCGTGCACGCCGAGCGCCCGCGCCATCGCCGTCATCTGCCGCTGAGGCTGATAGGTTTCGACCCGTAAAAACTGATTCCTCCGGCTTCTGCCCTCGATCGCCTGAAGGTAGTAGGCCTCACCGATTGGCATCGCCCCGGCCGAAGTGCCGATCATGATCGGCATCGCGCCCCGAAGGTCCGCCTGCACCAGCGCCTCGCGGGCGGCGGTTAGAGCCATCCGCGTGCCACGATCCATGCGACCCCATTCGCGCAGGGAAAAGCCTGGGATTCCCGGTTGGTCCGGCATCAGGGCCTGACCGGCGGTGCCGACCCGCTGACGCGACACATCGAAGAGGTCCACCGGCTTGAAAGCCGTGCGGCCGGCGCGGAAACCCTCGGCGTTTTCGTCCCAACCCGAACCCATCGAAGTATGAATCCCCGCCCCGGTGATCACCACCGGGCGAAGGGACGAAGGCAGGGTTTGATCGGAGCGATATGCCACAGTCTCGGAATTCAGGCTGGCCGTTGTGCGGCCCCGGCAGCTAGTCAACGGGCAGCAAGCTTGTCAAATGCTGCTTCCACGCTGGCATAAAACTCTGGAAAGATTCCACGATCAGCCCGCCATCTTCGATGACGGGCGCGTTTTCACGTTTGCCGATATCGCCACGGAACTGGCAAAGCTCCCACCAGCAGTCGGACCGCTTGCCGCCCATGGCTCCGCCTTGCAGATCGCACTCACCACCCTTCAGGGCTGGCGTGACGGGCAGGCAGTCCTACCGCTGGAGAAAGCCGGTCATCCGCCGCTCGGCCCGATCCCCGAAGGCGTTGCGCACCTCAAACTGACCCCCGGCAACGAAGGCCAACCGCGCACCGTCCGCTTCACCGCCGGGCAAATCGCCGCCGACGCCGATCGACTCGTTGCCGCCATGGGTCTCACCCCCGACACCCCCAATCTCGCGGCCATTTCCCTCAGCCACTCCTACGGCTACTCGAGCATCCTGTTGCCGATGCTGCTTCACGGCATCCCGCTTCAGACCGTCGAGGTGCCCTTTCCCGCTGTCGTCACTGCCGCGTGGAAAGCTCATCCCCAGATCGTCGTCCCCGCGGTGCCCTCGATGTGGCGCGCCTGGCATCGGTCCGGCATCCTCGAAGGCGCCCCCATCAAGCTCGCCATCTCTGCCGGAGCCCCGCTCTCGCTCGAACTCGAAACCGCCGTCTGGGAAAGCCACCAACTGAAGCTCCACAACTTCTACGGCGCCTCCGAGTGCGGTGGCATTTCCTACGATGCCACCGACACGCCGAGAAGCCACCCCGACGACCTCGGCGAAGCCCTTCCTGGCGTCGAGGTCGAGCTCGATCCCAGTGGCAGGTTCATGGTCAGAAGTTCAGCGGTGGCTCTCGGCTACGATAACTCTCGTCGTGAGGAAAGCCTCGGCGAGGGTCGCTTTCTAACACCCGACCACGGACACCTTGATGGTCATCGCCTGCTGCTCGACGCCCGCGGCCACAACACGATCAATGTTGCCGGTCGCAAGCTCGGACCCGGACGTATCGAAGCCGTCCTCCGCGCCACCGGTCTGGTCGAACGGATCAGGGTCTTCGGCATCCCGAGTCACGACCCCGAACGGGTCGATGAAGTCGCCGCCCTGATCGACACCCGCAGCACGATTCCCGAACTCGCCAAAGCCGTTTCCGGGTCACTCGCCGGCTGGGAAATCCCCCGCCACTGGATCAGCGATGCCGATCCCGCCGACTGGCAACTCACCCGGGATTCCCTGCGCAAGAAGCACAGAAAGCTCGCCTGACGCCTCAAACCGGGCACCCCAATACTATCCGTTCAGCCGCTTTGCACGAAGGCGCCGCAGCATCCTGAACCAAACCGTGGCCACGGCGGCAACGCCCAACAGGACCAGCGCTCGCGGCCCATCGACCGGCACAAGAAGACCGGTGGAAATCACTTCGGCGACGATCAGCAAGAAGACGAGGATCAGGATTGCATTGCTGTGGATCCGCGACGCGACCCAGGCCCCGAGCGGCGCACCAACCGCCACCACCGGCGCTGACACCGCCCAGTATTCCCACACCTCACCGATCGGCTGCGGCAGCATCAAACGGAACACAAAACCACACACCGAAACGGTCGCCATGATCACCACCGAAGTCGGCACTGCGATGCGCTCATCGAGACCGTAGCCGAGCGTCATCACCATGAAGCAGAGCATGTCCGCCCCCGAACCCAGCTGCGAGGCCACCCCTCCGCCAATCAAACCTGTTAGAGCGAAGCGTATACCATCGCGCCGCGACCATCCTGCGATCTCTTTCTCCGGCCGATGCTTCCGCTTCCAGTGCGAGCGGTAGAGCGTCACGGCGAAGACCAGCAGCAGACACGAGAAAGTCAGTCTCGGCACGTTTTCCGGGAGTCCAACAAAGGCCAGGCCGATCATCACGCCCGGCACCGCCCCCAGCACCGACCAGCGCCAGACGCTTGAATTGATGCGGATGCCACGAGTCAAAATAAACAAGGCCGCCATGCTCATGCCGACCGCCTGAATCATCAGCCCGAAGAGCGCCGCGTCCGCCGAAGAAATGGCCAATGCTTTGGTGAAAACCGGATACGCCACCGCGCCGCCACCCGCCGGCGTCGAGCCCGCGACGAATGAGCCGAAGACCATGGTCAGCGCCATCGGCCAGCGTGTTTCAAAAAGCGACCACCAGCCGCCGGCCGTCATCGCTGCCGCCCAGACACCCCATACCAGCCCCAGCACGAGGGGATAGATCAACCACCGCCGAGCGATCTGAAGACGCTTGGCCATCACCTTTCAGCCACGGCTTCTCCGCTGAGCATGATTTTGGCGGTCGCCAGTTCCCGGCCCCCGGTCGAAACCCGTCCCGCCACCTGGATCATCCCCCCGAGCCGTCCTTCGACACTCGCCTCAATCTCCAGCACATCCCCCGGCACCGCCGCCCCGAGAATTTTTGCTCCGCGCACTCCGGTCAGCAGCAGGTTGGCGAGCGGTTCGACGTCTGGATCACTCTGCGCCACCACCCCGCCGAGCTGCGCGATCGCTTCGATCAGGATCACCCCGGGCATCAGGGGATTGCCGGGAAAGTGCCCCGATAGAAAGCTCTCGGTTCCCATCACCCGATAACGGCCGACCGCCTGCTTGCCGGGTTCCAGCGAGATCAGGTCATCGACGAAACGGAATTCCGGACCGTGGGGCAGCGCATCGAGTTCTGACATGCGTTTCTCTATCCGGCGGGATTTACCGCTGGCCAATGAATTCTCATCAAAGACTTTCTGCGCCACTTCGCTCTTCCCCCCATCGTTCAAACAACTATTCTGTCCCTCGATGCCTCCTGCCGAAACCAGTGCTGTTCGAGAATCCCGCACGATTCCCGTCTCCACACGTTCGGCATGGTGGTGGCCGCTGGAAACCCTCGCGATGGGTGGCGGCATTCTTTACTGGGGAATTTTCGGCCTCCTCTTCACCCTGATTTCCCTCCCCCTGCGGGTCATCCTTCCCAAGCGTCGGGCTGAAATCCTCGGCCGCGGCATGCTTCACCGGGCCTTCCGTCTCTTCGTCTGGTACCTTCGCATCACCGGACTGGTGCAAGTCGACCTCGAGTCCCTCAAACCGCTGCGCCGCATAAAGGAGCCGATCATCATCGCCCCCAACCACACTTCGCTATGGGATGCCGTATTCGTGATTGCCTGCCTGCCGCAGCCGATTTGCATCATGAAGAAGAGCATCCTCTGCAACCCCTTCCTCGGCGGCGGCGCCCGACTCGCGGGTTACATTCCCAACTGCTCTTCCTCCCGGCTCATTCGCGACTCAGCCCTCTCGCTTCAGCAAGGTGGCCAACTGCTACTCTTCCCCGAAGGAACCCGGACGCGACGCGACGCCCGCTGGATCAACCCCCTGCGCGGCGGCTGTGCCCTGATCGCCCGACGCGCCAAGGTCCCCGTGCTGCCCGTTTTCGTCCGTAGCAACACCCGCTTCCTCGAAAAAGGCTGGCCGCTCTGGAAGCGACCCGAGTTCCCCATCAAGCTGTCTTTCGAACTCGGCGAGCCGATCACCCCCGCCGAAAACGAGAACGCCAAGGCCTTTACCGCCCGTCTGACGGAGATCTACACCAGCAACCTCGCGCGGGCTCACAAGCTGCGCCGCCAGGTCGAGGGGGAGTAAGGGGAGCCATTTGGGTGCTTCAAGCTTTGGGGGAACAGGGGGCAGGATTCAGGGATCAGAAAGTCACAAGACGCTGACGCGCCCTTCAGCTTGCTGCCTTTCTGAGCACTTCCCCCTGATTCCTGTACCCAAAAGCCCGTAGCACCTCCCCGCCCCTGCACTCCGATCAACCCGTCGCCACGATTTCCCCCCATTCCGCCATCGACAAGCCGCGCCGACCGCTCCTAACCTCCCGCGCCGCGGGCCCATAGGCCATTTCCCGGAACCCTCCGGCCCGCCGAAATCGTCCCATGAAAGCCATCCTCGCCCTCGAAGACGGACGCCTTTTTGAAGGCCGCGCATTTGGTGCATCCGGCACCACCACCGGTGAGATCTGTTTCAATACCTCGATGACCGGGTATCAGGAAATCATCACCGATCCCTCTTATCGCGGGCAGATCGTCACGATGACCTACCCGCAGATCGGAAACTACGGCGTCACCCCCGAAGACACCGAGTCCGTCGGCCCCCACGTCCGCGGACTCGTCATCGGCGAACTTTCACCCGTCGCCTCGAACTATCGCTCGCGCCAGACCCTCGCCGAATACTTCACCGAGCACGGCATCATCGGCATCGAGCACATCGACACCCGCGCCCTGACCAAACACCTGCGCTCACTCGGTGCGATGCGCGCCTGCATCACCACCGAACTTTCCACCGAAGAAGCCATCGAAGCCGCAAAGAACTCCCCACCAATGGAAGGCAGCGACTACGTCAAGGAAGTCTCCACCAAGGAAAGCTATATTTGGGAGCAAGACTCGCGCCGCTTCACCCTGCCCAACGTCGTCACCGAACAGGCCGACAACTGGCTGCCCCTGCCGCCGGTCAAGCACCGCATCGTCGCCTACGACTTCGGCATCAAATACAACATCCTGCGTCGTCTCCGTCAGGCCGGTTTCGAAGTGGAGGTCGTCCCTTCCACGACACCCGCCGCCGAAGTTCTCGCCAAAAAACCCGACGGCGTCTTCCTCTCCAATGGCCCCGGCGATCCAGCCGCTCTCGGCTACATTCACGAGGAGGTGAAGCAACTCATCGGCAAGACCCCGATCTTCGGCATCTGCCTCGGCAACCAGATCCTCGGCCACGTCTTCGGTGGCACCACCTACAAACTCAAGTTCGGCCACCGCGGCGGCAACCAACCGGTGAAAGACCTCCGCTCCGGCAAGATCTCGATCACTTCGCAGAATCACGGCTTCGCCGTCGACGGCAGCAAGCTCCCCGATGACATCGAGGTCACTCACATCAACCTCAACGACAACACCGTCGAAGGCATCCGCCACAAGGACCACCCCGTCTTCAGCGTCCAATACCACCCCGAAGCCGCCCCAGGCCCCCACGACGCCAGCTACTTCTTCGAAGAGTTCGCCGACCTGATCGACACCACCAAGTGAGTCAGCTCGCCCAACCACTGATTTTCAAACCGCGAATGGACGCGAATGGACGCGAATTATTGCTGAAAGACGAAGTCTATTCAGTGTTCTCCTGCTCCCTTGAAATCCTCAAAGGGCTCGGTCACGGACTCCACGAGAAACCCTACGAGAATGCCCTCGCCGTTGAATTCGCCCACCGCGACATTCCCTTTCTCCAGCAGCCCCGGTATCCCGTCGAATGGCGCAGCAC
>NZ_JBATWY010000067.1:0-11098 GCF_049672945.1 Haloferula sp.
CTTCGAGCTACTCTCCCACATGAAGGGCGGAGCCTCCATCGAGGTCCTCCTCAATCTCGCGCTCGGCGAAAATGCCGACATCGCTCAACAGGCCGCCGACGTCCTCAAGACCCAGGTTTTCCTCTACGATGCCGATACCGCACGCCTCGAAGCCGCCTTCAAAGCTGGCAATCCCATCGCCAAGGACATCCTCGAAAGCTACGCCGCCGCCGAGTTCTTCACCAAGCTCCCCGACGTTCCGGAGGAAGTCCAGATCGTCACCTTCATCGCCGGTGAAGGCGACATCTCCACCGACCTCCTCTCCCCCGGCAACCAGGCCCACTCCCGCTCCGACAGAGAACTGCACGGCAAGTGCATGATCTCACCAGAAGCCCAGAGCGCCATCCAAGCCCTCCAAAAGCTCCACCCCGACAAGAGCGTCATGCTCATCGCGGAAAAAGGCACCATGGGCGTCGGCTCGTCCCGCATGTCTGGGGTCAACAACGTCGCTCTCTGGACCGGTAAACCCGCCAGCCCCTACGTTCCCTTCGTCAACATCTTCCCGATCGTCGCCGGAACCAACGGCATCTCCCCCATCTTTCTAACAACTGTTAGCGTCACCGGCGGCATCGGCATCGATCTCAAGAACTGGGTGAAAAAAACCGATGCCGATGGCAACACCGTCCTCAACGAAAGTGGCGACCCGGTGTTGGAGCAAGTCTACTCCGTCGAGACCGGCACCGTCCTCACCATCAACACCAAGGACAAGAAGCTCTACAGCACCGACGGCAAAGAGCTCGTCGACATCTCGTCAGCCCTCACCCCTCAGAAGGTCGAGTTCATCAAGGCCCAGGGCTCCTACGCCATCGTCTTCGGAAAGAAGCTCCAGACCTTCGCCGCCAAAACTCTCGGCATCCCACAGCCCACCGTCTACGCCGCCTCCAAAGAGATCTCCCACGCAGGACAAGGCCTCACCGCCGTGGAGAAAATCTTCAACCGCAACGCCGTCGGTACCACCCCGGGAGTCACCCTCCATGCCGGTTCCGACGTCCGCGTCGAAGTGAACATCGTCGGATCCCAGGACACCACCGGCCTCATGACCGCCCAGGAACTGGAAGCCATGGCCGCCACCGTCATTTCGCCGGTGGTCGATGCCGCCTACCAATCCGGCTGCCACACCGCATCCGTCTGGGATAAAAAAGCGCAGGCCAATATCCCGAAACTCATGGCCTTCATGCAAGGCTTCGGCCTCATCACCGCACGCGACCCACAGGACCGCTACCACCCGATGACCGACGTCATCCACAAAGTCCTCAACGATCTAACAGTCGACGACTGGGACATCACCATCGGCGGCGATTCCCACACCCGCATGTCCAAGGGCGTCGCCTTCGGAGCCGACTCCGGAACCGTCGCCCTCGCGCTCGCCACCGGAGAAGCCACCATGCCCATCCCCGAGTCCGTCAAAGTCACCTTCAAAGGCGAGCTCAAGCCGCACATGGATTTCCGCGACGTCGTGCACTCCACCCAAGCCCAGATGTTGAAGCAATTCGGCGACAACGTTTTCCAAGGACGCATCATCGAAGTCCACCTCGGCACCCTCTCCGCCGACAAGGCCTTCACCTTCACCGACTGGACCGCCGAAATGAAGGCCAAGGCCTCCATCTGCATCTCCCAGGACGCCACCCTCATCGAATCCCTGGAAATCGCCAAAGGCCGCATCCAGATCATGATCGACAAGGGCATGGATAACGAAGGCAAAGTCCTTCAAGGCCTCGTCGACAAAGCCAACAAACGCATCGACCAAGTCCGCAGCGGCGAAAAGCCACCACTCGCCCCGGATGCCAACGCCAAATACTTCGCCGAAGTCGTCGTCGACCTCGATGAAATCGACGAGCCGATGATTGCCGACCCCGACGTCAACAATGAGGACGTCTCCAAGCGCTACACCCACGACACCATCCGCGCCCTCTCTTACTACCAGGGCGAGAAAGAAATCGACCTTGGTTTCGTCGGTTCCTGCATGGTTCACAAAGGCGACCTCAAGATCGTCTCGCAAATGCTCCGCAACCTCGAAGCCCAGCAAGGCGAAGTGAAATTCCACGCCCCACTTGTCGTCGCCGCTCCGACCTACAACATCATCGACGAGCTCAAAGCCGAAGGCGACTGGGACATGTTGGAAAAGTATTCCGGCTTCGTCTTTGATGACAGCGCCCCCAAGCAAGCCGCCCGCACCGAATACCAAAACATGATGTATCTCGAACGCCCCGGCTGCAACCTCTGCATGGGCAACCAGGAAAAAGCCGCCAAAGGCGACACCGTCATGGCCACCTCCACCCGCCTTTTCCAAGGCCGTGTCGTCGAAGACTCCGAGCGCAAAAAAGGAGAATCCCTGCTCTCCTCCACCCCCGTCGTCGTCCTCTCCGCCATCCTCGGCAGAACCCCGAATCTGGAAGAATACAAGACCGCCGTCCAAGGCATCCCCCTCACCCAATTCGCCCCACCCGTAGGCGAGATGGTTGCTTCGTAATATGGAGAAGGAGTTTGAAACTCCTTCCGCCAAACCCCAAGGCCATCCCACCCCTCTTCCACCACAAAGGACTTAAAAAGTCCTTCTCCATATGTTCCTCGATCCTCACAAAGACATCGAGAAACACAAAGGCAACTTGCCCCACTGGCAGCAGGGCTCCACTTGGATCTTTGTCACTTGGCGACTCGCCGACTCCCTTCCCAAATCGGTCGTCGAAAAACTCCTCATCGAGAAAATGCAGTGGGAGGAATCCCACCCAAAGCCGTGGAGTGCCGAAGAGCAAAAAGAGCACAATCGCCTCTTCACCCTCCGCTTTGAATCTCTCCTGGACGAAGCCCACGGCAGCTGCTTTCTCCGCGACCCCGCCATCAGCCAAATCGTCGCCGCCGCCTTCCATCACTTCAACGGCCACCGCTACCAACTCGACTCCTACGTCGTCATGCCGAACCACGTTCACGTGCTTTTTCAGCCCCTCGGCGAGCATCCGTCGGCTGATATCCTCCACAGCTGGAAACGTTTCACCGCCCGCGAGATCAACCAGACGCTCGAGCAAACCGGCCAACTTTGGCAGCATGAATCCTGGGATCGACTCATTCGTTCCTACAAGCACTTCGCCTGGGCCCGAAACTACATCGAAAGAAACCCCGCCAAACTCTCTCCCGGAACCTACAAGCTCTGGCAATATGGAGAAGGAGTTTGAAACTCCTTCCGCCAAACCCCAGCGCCATCCCACCCCTCTTCCACCACAAAGGACTTAAAAAGTCCTTCTCCATATTCCCGGGAGACGCCGCAGTCATTTTGCAGTAGGCTCGCGCCATGGACACACTTCGCACCTTTACCACTGGCTCCGGAACCGAAGGAAAATTCCACTCGCTTCCCGCCCTCTCTGACCAGGGCTTCCCCAATCTCTCCAGGCTCCCGGTCTCGATCCGCATCGTCCTCGAGTCCGTGCTGCGAAACGTCGATGGTCGCAAGGTCACCGAAGAAGACGTCCGAAACCTCGCCAACTACAACGCCCAGAACCCCGGCGATTACGAAATCCCTTTCACCGTCGCGCGCATCGTCCTCCAGGACTTCACCGGAGTCCCTCTGCTCGTCGATATCGCCGCGATGCGCGATGCCGCCGTCGCCCGTGGGGCCGATGCCTCGAAAATCGAGCCACTCGTTCCGGTCGACCTCGTCGTCGATCACTCCGTCCAAGTCGACTTCTCCGGTTCCCAAATGGCGCTCAATCGCAACATGCAGATCGAGTTCATCCGCAACCGCGAACGCTACGAATTCCTCAAGTGGGGCCAGCAGGCTTTCGACACGTTTGCGGTCGTTCCTCCCGGCATCGGCATCGTTCACCAGGTGAACCTCGAGTATCTCGCCAAGGGTGTGCTCAGTAAAAAATCTGAAATCTCAAATCTGAAATCAGAAATCTACTACCCCGACACCCTCGTCGGCACCGATTCCCACACCACCATGATCAACGGCCTCGGCGTCGTCGGTTGGGGCGTCGGTGGCATCGAAGCGGAAGCCGGCATGCTCGGCCAGCCCGTCACCTTCCTCGTTCCTGAAGTCGTCGGCGTTTACCTCCACGGCCAACTCGCCGAAGGCGTCACCGCCACCGACCTCACGCTCCGCGTCACGGAAATTCTCCGCAAACACGGCGTCGTCGGCAAGTTCGTCGAATTCTTCGGCCCCGGCGCCGAAGCCCTCTCCCTGCCCGACCGCGCCACCATCGCCAACATGGCCCCCGAATACGGCGCGACCATGGGCTTCTTCCCGGTCGACGCCGAAACGATCAACTACCTCCGAGGCACCGGCCGTTCCGAGGAACTCTGCACCACCGTCGAGAACTACTACAAAGCCCAGGGCCTCTTCGGCATCCCCGACAAAGGCGACTGCGATTACAAGGACCTTCTCGAACTTGATCTTTCGACGATCGTCCCTTGCGTCTCCGGACCGAAACGCCCTCAGGACCGCATCGACATCCCCGCCCTTGGCGAAAAGTTCAACACCCTCTTCACCGCCAGCACTGGCGACGGTGGTTTTGGCATGAGCCCGGACGAGCGCGACACCACGATCGCCGTCAACATGCCTGAGCCTGCTGGATACGCCGTCGGATCCTTGCTTGAGAACGTCAATGGCAGGGCCGCGACCGACAAGGCCGAGATGACCACCAATCGTCCTACTCCAAACATCGTACTTGCCAAGGAAGCCTTCGACGCGATCGACACCAACCTTCGCCATGGTTCAATCCTCATCGCAGCCATCACAAGCTGCACGAATACCTCAAACCCAAGTGTCATGCTCGCCGCCGGATTGCTGGCCAAGAAAGCCAACGAAAAGGGCCTGACCATCGAACCCTTCGTCAAAACCTCCCTCGCCCCCGGCTCACGCGTCGTCACCGATTACCTCGACGTCACCGGCCTGAGCAAGGAACTCGACCAGCTCGGCTTTGAAACCGTCGGCTACGGCTGCACCACCTGCATCGGCAACTCCGGACCGCTTCACCCGGCGATCGAAGGAGCCATCAAGGAAGGCGACCTCGTCTGCGCCTCCGTCCTCTCCGGCAACCGCAACTTCGAAGCCCGCGTCCACGGATCCATCAAAGCGAACTTCCTGATGTCGCCGCCACTCGTCGTCGCCTACGCCCTCGCCGGCCGGGTCGATCTCGACCTCACCACCGAGCCACTCGGCAACGACACCGACGGCAAACCTGTTTTCCTCAAAGACCTCTGGCCGACCCAGGCTGAGATCAAAACCCAGCTCGAAGCCGCCTTGAAGCCCGAAGTTTACAGCAAGCTCTACGGCAGCGTCGATACCGCCAATCCCAAGTGGGCCGAAATCAACGGCTCGACCGGCGACACCTACGAGTGGGACGAAAAATCGACCTACGTCCAATCGCCGCCCTTCTTCGAAACCAAGGTTGGCGGCAGTGAAGACATCCTCGACGCCCGTCCGCTCGGCATTTTCGGAGATTCGGTCACCACCGACCACATCTCCCCCGCGGGCGCGATCAAACCCACCTCGCCCGCCGGCAAATACCTCCTCGAAAACGGCGTCGAAAAGGCCTCCTTCAACTCCTACGGCGCACGCCGTGGCAACGACCGCGTGATGACCCGTGGCACCTTCGCCAACGTCCGTATCAAGAACCTCCTCTGCCCCGGCATCGAAGGCGGATACACCCAGTTCTTTGGAGCTTCCGAGGTTGCTGCGCCCGATCAGGAAATCGCCACAGTGGCCGGTGCAAAGCCCACCTTCATCTACGATGCCTCGATGGCCTATCAAGCCGAAGGAACCAGCCTCATCATCATCGGCGGCGAGGACTACGGCATGGGTAGTAGTCGCGATTGGGCCGCCAAGGGAACCCGCCTTCTTGGAGTCTCCGCCGTCATCACCAAAAGCTTCGAGCGCATCCACCGCTCGAACCTGATCGGCATGGGAGTGCTTCCACTGAACTTCGTCGACAAAACCGACTACGACATAGTCAAAGACCTCACCGACGCGACTTTTGACATCGTCGGTATCGCTGGCGAACTCAAGCCCATGCAGAGCGCGACCCTCGTGGTGAAGTCCGGTGAAAACAGCTTCAAGATCCCCCTCAAGGTCCGCCTCGATACCCCCGCCGAAGTCGATTACTACAACGCCGGCGGCATCCTGCCCTACGTGCTCGACCAGATCCTCGCGTGAGAAGGGAAAACACTCCCGTCTGCCGAATCGATCTCAGAGCCGCTTCCCAATCAGGGCAAGCGGCTCTTTTTTATTCCCCTGCAACCGCTCGAATCTCGTCCCATCGTAATTCCGGCACGGAGCCTGCAGACATTGGTGCCCGACAAACGACATCCTTCAGCGCGAACCCAACCCGCACGATCCCATCCCGGGCGCCGCTCCTTGATGGTTGACGAGCGGCAAGGTCGGTCGTGATAACTCCTCACACCACAGGCCCATGGCATCAATGAATCCGATCCCCGAAAAAGCGCCGCCCTGTGAGGGTGGAAAATTCAGCCTGGCAAAACTGGCCCTGCTTTCGCTCTTCACCGGTGCCGGAATCGGTCTGGTGATCGGATGCTTCCGGATGGCCTTGGATTTCCTGAACACCGCTCGCACGGACTCGATTGCCTGGGCGCACCAGTGGCCGGTGCTGGGCTTCGTTCTGGTCTGTGCCACGGTCGCCCTCACCACCGCGTTTGCCGCCTGGCTGGTGCAGCGTTCCGGGCAACCTGCGGCCGGCAGCGGCATTCCGCACGTCGAGGCAGTGATTGAGGGCAAGTTGCCTGCTGCTCCGATTCTGCTGCTCCCGATCAAATTCATTGGCGGCCTGTCGGCGATCGGAGGAGGTCTGGCGCTCGGCCGGGAAGGACCCAGTGTCCAAATCGGGGCGAACCTGGCCGAGTTCTGGGGAAAGATCTTCCGGCTGTCGGGCACCGATCGCATCGCCCTTTTCGCCGCAGGTTCGGGGGCCGGGCTGTCCGTGGCCTTCAATGCGCCGATGGCCGGAGCGATCTTCGTGCTCGAGGAACTGGTGCGCCGATTCGATACTCGAATCGCCATCGCTGCGCTAGGCACCTCCTGTTCGGCGATTGCGGTCGCGTCGCTGATGCTCGGGCAGGAACCCGATTTCAAGGTGGCGACGCTTCCCAACCCAAGCTTCTGGACCGGGCCGATCTTTGCCTTGCTGGGAATCCTGGCAGGACTGGCAGGGGTCGCCTACAACCGCTTGATTATCCGAACCTGTGCGCTTTTTGACGGAATGACCCGTTGGCGACCGGAGCTCCGGGCGCTCTTCATCGGGGCACTGGTGGGAGCGATCGCCTGGTTTGGCCCGCACCTGGTCGGCGGCGGCGATATCATTTCCCAGAAGGCTCTTGTCGGTGGCATCGGACTCAGCGCCTTGCCCCTCATCATCGCCGTTCGCCTGGTCCTCGGCCCCCTGTCCTACGCTGCGGGCACGCCGGGTGGGCTGTTCGCGCCCATCCTGGCCTTGGGTGCGTGCATCGGCCTGGGATTCGGTTTGTTGTGTCCGCAGTTCGTGGCGGATTCCGGTGCGACCCCGATCACCTTCGTGATCGCCGGCATGGCAGCATTTCTAACCGCAACAGTCCGGGCGCCCATTACCGGAATGATCCTGATCTTCGAGATGACCGGTGCCTTCAATCAGGCCGTGCCGATGCTTTGGGCCTCTTTCGCCGCAATGACCGTTCCCACCTTGATGGGCAACTCGCCCATCTACGATTCCATGAAGGCCCGCACCATCGGCGTGGCCAAGACCATGCAATGACGAGCAGGCTGGACCAGTTCCGATGCTGTCTGCTTCACCGCCACATCGGTTCCCCCCGGCATGCTACCGCGACGCCCTGCCCATGCCCCTCGCCATCCGTCTCTTGATCGAAAACCGAATCCTGTGAGCGCCGGCCATCTAACTCGCCTTGGAGATGGGGATTTTCCTGCCTTCCGTCGGCCGACCGGGCCGCTGTGCGTAGGTCTCCTCAAGCTCCAGATTTCTCGCTGCCACCTGTTCGTCGGCAAGCTGGATTTCCCGGATGAACTCCATCGCCAACGGTGAGAGGGCACGGTCCTTCAGATGGAAAAGCGCAAACGAAGTCGTCAGCCACGGTTCGTCCACCGCCAGTGCCACCATCCGTCCGGACCTCAATTCCTCCTCCACCATGGAAAACGTGAAAAAACCTACCAAATCGGACCCATGCACCAGCGTTTTGAGCAGATCATTGTCCTCACAATGAACGGCCGGATCGAATCCGTTCTTCAATCGGGAAGCCGGAAGCATCTTCGAGAGAATGCGCGGTGGGACCCTGGCTGAGACCGCCACCGGCCACTCCAGGATCTTCTTGAGCGTGAGATTCCCGACATCAAGCAGCGGGTGGCCTCTCCTCACCATCGGAGTCCCCTTATGGCAAGCGAGCGGCAGGCATTCCAAGTTCCCGTCCCTTACTTCGCTCGCCTCACAAATCGCGAATTCCACCCGCCGTTCCCGCAGTTTGCGAATGGCATCCACCCAATGATCCACGATGATGTCGAAGTGCAATTCAGGCTGTTTCCTGCTTAGGGACGCCACGGCGGGACCCAGGACCATTCCCGCGGCATAAGGTCCCGCCGCCACCCGGAGCCTCCCCTCGCCCCCCTTCCCCAGACCGCCAACCTCGCGCATCAGGTCGTCAGTCTGCCCGAGAATTGCCTTCGCCCGCTTCAAGAGCAGCTGCCCGGCGTCGGTCGGCTCCACACCACTGCGCATTCGCTCGAACAAGGGCAGGCCCATTCGTTCTTCCAAAATCTGGATATTCCGGGTTAACGACGGCTGACTCATGTGCAATGCCGCCGCCGCCCGGGCGAAGTTTCGATGCTCGGCCAGGACGAGCGCGTATCCGAGATGACGAAGTTCTACCACGATACGCTTTACGTATTACAGCCATAGCCATTTATCAATTCCCTTCTCCTTGGGAAATTGAGTAGAACGTGATCCTTGGGAACAATAATGCCACCGATCCCCGCACTGTTTTCCCTAAGGAGAACCAGAAAATACACAAATACAATGAACCATAGTCCCTCAAAATGCAGGCTGTCGTTACTGGCAGCAGGCGCCGCGCTGCTTGGCGTGATCAATCCCGCCCACGCGCAGGATAAGAAACCGAACATCCTGTTCATCATGGGTGACGACATCGGCATCATGAATGTCGGAGCGTACCATCAAGGCCTGATGGTCGGCGAGACACCGAACATCGACCGCTTAGCTGCGGAAGGAGCGAAATTCATGACTGCTTATGCGGAGCAGAGTTGCACCGCCGGGCGCACCGCGTTCGCAACTGGCATGAATCCGCTGCGTGCAGGGATGATCATGCCGCAGTTGCCCGGCTCCACCTCCTCGCTGTTGCCAGGCACTCCGCATATCGGCAGATTTTTGCTCGATCTTGGCTACAGCACGGGCGAATTCGGTAAGAACCACTTGGGTGATAAGCCCGCTTCACTACCGACGGCCCATGGCATCCAGGAGTTCTGGGGTTACCTGTATCACCTCGATGCGATGCAGGGAGTCAGCTTCCCGGATATCAACAAGACCCCCACCGAGCAGACTGTTGTGGCGCCGTATAAGAATCTACCCATTCCCGGCATTCCGGAAGTTCCCGGTGCCATCACTCCCGAAGAGGGGATTGGCATGACTCCACCTCGCCCCGTCCTCTGGTTGAAATCCTCCGACGGCACGGAGGCAAACCAATCCGGCACGGACGAAGGTCCGCTCACCCTCGAACGCTCGAAGACGATCGACGAGGAAATTTCCGCCAAAGTCATCGACTGGCTCGACCGCAACGATCCCGACAAGACCGGCAAGCCGTTCTTCTGCTGGTACAACCCGGCCCGCATGCACATCACCACCATGTTGTCACCGAAGTACGAAGCCATGCTTGGCGTGAAGGGTGGCAAGGATTGGGGCATCAACGAAGTCGGCATGAAGCAGATGGACGACAACATCGGCTACGTTTTCGACAAGCTCGAAGAAATGGGCGAGATGGACAACACCATCATCGTTTTCACCACGGACAACGGGGCCGAAGTCATTACTTTCCCTGATGGTGGCGTTACGCCGTTCCGCGGCGGCAAGCTCACCACCTGGGAAGGCGGCATGAGAGTCCCGTTGCTGATCCGTTGGCCCGGAGTCATCAAGCCGGGTATCGTCAAGGCCGGGATCATCTCGCTGCTTGATTTTGTGCCTACCCTCGTTGATATCGCCGGCGGTGCCAAAGGCGACGAACTGAACAAGCAGATCATGGCCGGCAAGTACCCTGGCATCGTGAAAACCAAATTGGACGGCATCAATCAACGTGCCTACCTGGAAAGCGACGAAACGGGCGATTCTGCACGCGACTACCTGTTCTACTACAGCGGCACTCACCCTTCGGCAGTGCGTTTCAAAAACTGGAAGATGTATTACGCAATGGCACCTTCTACACCTGAAGGTGGCCTGTTGGGAGTTCAGAATTTTCACTGGACGCAGGTTTGCAACATCAAGCGTGATCCATTCGAAGGTTCCGTCATGAATGAAAACACCTTGATGGGCATGACCGGCGCATTGGCAGCACCCAGCACGGCGTACCTTTACGACTGGAACCTACTCCCGATCGGACAGGCAATGTGGTTGAAGGAGCTGATGAGCTACAAGGAATTCCCGGCCCTGCAGAGTCCGTCGAGTTACAACCTCGATCAAATCATTACGCAGATGCAGGAATCGAATACCGGCAGCCACGCGGGCCACTAACCGGGTCGTTCCGGTGCACTAGCACTTCGATCATGAACCACGCGGGCCGGCTCCTCACGGAGGCGGCCCGCGAATTCATCACCGAAACGCCAGTATACGCAGACTCAGACTGGATATTGAACAGGAGCAAACGGAAAGAACGGAGATGAGAAATCCATTCTCTGTTTCCTCATCACCTCCTGTTCAAATCTTGTATTTTCATCCCGCGAATTCATCACTGAAACTAGAGAATTCACCATGGTAACGGCGTCATCAAACATCGCCCTACTGGTCCTTACCATTTCGGGCCTAACCACCGCCTTTCGCCGAGCGCGAGTATGCCTACGGTCCGGCGC